>JAWOJC010000261.1:0-3106 GCA_046484315.1 Smithellaceae bacterium
CCATGGAAGAAGCCGTGGCAAAACTTCCCCCCGGTTTCGGTTTCGACTGGTCGGGGCTCTCCTATCAGGAACGCATGGCCAGCGCTCAGGCGCCTCTGCTTTATGCGTTTTCCATATTCGTGATCTTCCTTTGCCTGGCCGCGCTCTATGAAAGCTGGACGATTCCCATGTCGGTTTTGATGGTGCTGCCACTGGGCGTGATCGGAGGCATTATCGCGTCGAGCCTGAGGGGTCTGGAAAATGACGTCTACTTTCAGATCGGCCTTTTGACCACAATGGGTCTGGCCACGAAGAACGCCATCTTGATCGTTCAGTTCGCTAAAGGTGGATTGGAAAAAGGCATGGGGCTGATCGAAGCCACCATTGAGGGTGCGAAACTCCGGTTTCGCCCGATTATGATGACCTCGCTTGCCTTCGGCTTCGGTGTTCTGCCGCTGACCATCACCACCGGTGCGGGGGCGGGCGCGCAAAATGCCATCGGCACCAGCGTGCTGGGCGGCATGATCACGGCGACGATCCTCGTGGTTCTCTTTGTGCCCCTGTTTTTCGTCCTGATTGAAAAGGTCTTCGGCAGACAACACAGGCAGACGGCTGGAAACACCGATAAAAAAGCGCCTCCCGACAGATGGCTCAAAAAGCTTTTCACAAAACAGCCGAAGCAAAGCCGCCTTTCGCCCCGGGGCGGGAATCCACCGGAGGTCCGATGATATGAAAACAAAAATATGTATTCTTCCGGCGGTCATGGTGTTCTTTTTGTGCAGCTGCACGATGGCCCCCGACTATGTGCGTCCCGACGCCCCGGTGCCGGAAAACTGGCCTGCCTACGCCAAAGCCGACACAGGCGCAGCCGCAGCGTCTGAACTATCCTGGCGGGAATTCATCACGGATGAGCGCCTGCGGGACGTGATTGAGACAGCATTAATCAACAACCGGGACCTGCGAGTCTCGGCGCTGAACGTGGAAAGAGCCAAAGCGATGTACGGGATCGGCAAGGTAACCCTCCTGCCTTCGGTCAACGCCACGGGAGCCTGGTACAAAGAACGCGTCCCTGAAACCTTATCGACGACCGGGAGCGCTTATACCGCTGAAAAATTCAGCGTGAGCCTCGGCATCACGTCCTGGGAGTTGGATTTCTTCGGCCGCATCCGCAGCTTGAAAGATAAAGCCCTGGAAGAATACCTGGCCACAGATCAGGCGCATCTGAGTTCACAGATCCTGCTCATCGCCACGGTGGCGCAAGCGTATCTGACGCTGGGAGCGGACCGAGAAGCCCTGCAAGTGGTTTTGGAAACGCTGGAAGCCCAGCAGGAAACTTACAACATCATCCATAAACGTTATCAGGCCGGCATGGTCTCCGAGCTGGACCTTTACCGGGCGCAAAGCCAGTTGGAAACGGCCAAAGGGGATGCCGCACGCTACACACAACGCGTTGAACAAGATGAAAACGCGCTGCATCTGCTGGTCGGATCGTCGATCCGGCAGGACGTGTTGCCCCGAAACCTGTACAGCATCAGCGAACCTCGCGACCTTTCATTCGGACTGTCCTCGGAGAAGCTCCTTGACCGGCCCGACGTGCTGGCTGCGGAGCATCGCCTCAAAGCGGCCAACGCCAATATCGGCGCGGCCCGCGCGGCTTTTTTCCCCCGTCTTTCGCTCACCACCGCTATGGGAACCGCCAGCACGGATCTCGCGGGTCTTTTCAAATCCGGCTCGGGCACATGGAGCTTCGCCCCGCAGATTGTCCTGCCGATTTTCGATGCCCGCACCTGGTACGCCTATGATGTGACCAAAATCGAGAAAGAAATCTCCATAGCCCAGTATGAAAAAGCCATTCAGACAGCCTTTCGGGAAGTGGCTGACGCCCTGGCCGTGAAAGCGGCAATCGATCAGCAGATAGAAGCTCAGCAATTGCTGATTTCTGCCCTGTCGGAAGCCCACCGCCTCTCGGAGTTGCGCTACACCCGGGGGGTGGACAGCTACCTTGCCGTTCTGGACGCCCAGCGCTCTTTGTACGGCGCAAAGCAGGGCTTGATCCTGCTTCGCCTGGCCCGAAGCAGCAATCTGGTCACCCTGTATAAGGCGCTGGGTGGGGAGAACAATCCCTAGAAGACGTAAAATATTTTTAAATCACTCGCTCAGGATGGCGTACGATGACCGACAATCAGGATGATAAAGCAGACAAAATAATTCCGATAAAATGCATGAACTGCAATAAAACAATCCAGGAAGGCGAAGGCCGTTATCTTTTTTTAAACGACAGAAATGCGTTGTGTCTTCCCTGCATGGCGCGAATGAAGAAAGATCGCTTCCGGCACGACCACGATGAATGATGCCTTCTTGCATAACGGTTTTGCCAAGACGCTTTGCCCGCCCCGCGAATCGTTTAGTAACCGAGAAAGGTCCTGATCTGTTTGACCTCTTCCATGAGTTTTTCAAAACCCGGAATTGTTAAGGACTGAGGACCGTCGGAAAGCGCTTTTTCCGGTTCGGGGTGCACTTCGATCATAATGCCGTGGGCGCCCGCCACCAGGGCCGCTTTCGCCATCGGCGGCACCAGATTGCGCTTGCCGGTCGCGTGAGACGGATCCACCAGAATGGGCAGATGAGAAAGCTCCTTGATAATAGGCACAACGGACAGATCCAGCGTGTTGCGGGTGGCGGTTTCAAAGGTTCGGATGCCCCGCTCACAAAGCAGAACCTGGGCGTTGCCTTCGGCCAGGATATACTCAGCCGCCGCCAGAAATTCTTCAATGGTGGCGCTGAGCCCCCGTTTGAGAAGCACCGGCTTTCTAATCTGCCCCAGTTCCCGCAGGAGATCGAAGTTCTGCATGTTCCGTGCGCCCACCTGAAGGACATCCACGTAACCGGCCACAAGTTCCACATGCTCCGGGGTCATCACCTCAGTAACCAGCCCGAGCCCGGTCTCTTGTTTCGCCCGGACCAAAAGTTTCAGTCCTTCCTCTTTCAACCCCTGAAAAGTATAGGGCCCGGTTCGGGGTTTAAAGGCGCCGCCGCGAAGCAGATCGGCGCCAGCCGCTTTCACCGCCCTGGCGGTCCGAATAATCTGATCCTCACTCTCCACGGCACACGGCCCGGCAATAACGAC
>JAWOJC010000048.1:0-2989 GCA_046484315.1 Smithellaceae bacterium
ACGCTATCCTAAGTTGTTTACCGATTTCCTTCTTTATCAGGAAGCGATTCCCGACGGTCCCGTGGAAGTCGAAGCGATTTCCGGGGCCTGCATGCTGGTGAAGCGCGAAGCCTTTGAGGATGTCGGCCCGATGGATGAAAACTATTTCCTTCACTGTGAGGATCTGGACTGGTGCATGCGATTTCGTCAAAAGGGCTGGCAAATCCTGTTTGTGCCCGGCGCGCGCGTTGTTCATGATCAGGGAACATGCAGCCGGGAAAAACCTTTTTTTGTGGAATGGCATAAGCATAAGGGCATGATGCGTTTTTACCGGAAGTTTTTCCGCCATCAGTATCCCGGACCTCTGTTTTGGCTTGTCACCGCAGGTGTGTGGCTGCGTTTCGGCGCTGTGGTGTTTCAAAAGTGTATGCGCCGGATCAGGCAGGGGCAGACCGGATGAATCACCAGATGAAAATCGCAGGGGTTCTCGGTGCGACCAGCCTTGTGGGGCAGGTATTGCTGCCTCGCCTTCTAGACGAGGGCTGGACGGTCATCGCCTATTCCCGGAGGCATCCACTCCCTTTGGCGACATCAGGTGTCCGGTGGCGGAAACCGACGCGTGATGCAATCCGCCACGATGGGGGAGAGAGGGCGATTCGTTACTGGGTATGTGCCGCGCCGATCTGGGTATTGCCTGATTATTTCCCGTACCTGAAAAGCTGCGGCGCGGAAAAAATTGTCGCGGTCTCGTCCACCAGCATCCGGGTCAAGGAAACATCCGGCGATGCAGGCGAAAGACAGATTGCCGCTCGTCTGGCGCAGGGCGAGAAAAAGCTGGCGGTATGGGCGGCATCACAAAATGTAAAGTACGCAATCCTGAGGCCGACCCTGATCTACGGATACGGTCTTGACGCGAATGTCAGCGCGATCGCGCGGTTCATTCAGGCTTTTTCCTTTTTTCCGCTGGCGGGTCCGGCCTGCGGCCTGCGGCAGCCGGTTCACGCAGACGACGTGGTACAAGCCTGCCTGTCGGCGTTGACCAGCGAAACGGCGGATGAGCGTGTCTATCATATTTCGGGAGGTGACACCCTGACCTATCGGGAGATGGTCTCAAGAATCTTTTTTGCCCTTGGCAAAAAAGAACATTACCTGCATCTTCCCGCGTGGCTGCCGGCGGCTGTGTTGCGCCTTCTGAGGCCTGCGGGACTGCTTCGGCGTTATTCACCGGCCATGATCGGTAGAATGAATGCCGATCTGGTCTTTGATCATGACGCGGCCAGGCGGGATCTGGGCTTTTCTCCGCGCCCTTTCCGGCCCTGTCGGGAGGATGTGCATAGCGGATCCAGCAGGGGCGAAGCATCACGATGAAAAAAATATTGATTACAGGCGCGGCCGGTTTTATCGGCTGTCATTTGGCACGGGCGCTAACGAAGCGCGATTGCCTTGTTACCGGCATTGATAATTTAAACGAATATTATGATGTCGCTTTGAAAAAAGCACGGCTTGCATGGCTCGATGGTGATGAACGCTTTACATTCCACAGGATTGATATTGCCCACCGGGAGCGTGTGGCCGCTTTGTTTCAGGAAGGACAATTTGACGTCGTCGTGAATCTCGCGGCTCAGGCGGGCGTCCGATATTCGATCCAGAACCCTTATTCCTATATCGACAGCAACATTGTCGGGTTCACAAATATTCTGGAAGGATGCAGGCACAACCGGGTCCGGCACCTCGTCTTTGCATCTTCCAGCTCAATCTACGGGATGAACGAGACAATACCGTTTTCAGTCCACGACAATGTTGACCATCCGGTATCGCTTTACGCGGCATCGAAAAAGGCCAATGAGCTCATGGCGCACACCTATGCTCACCTCTATGGTCTGCCCTGCACGGGTTTGAGGTTTTTCACTGTTTATGGCCCATGGGGCCGTCCGGACATGGCGTACTTTTCGTTTACGAAAGCGATTCTCGAAGACCGGCCTATTGATGTCTACAACCACGGAAACATGAAGCGCGATTTTACTTATATTGATGATATTGTCGAGGGGGTGGTGCGTGTCATCGGGAGAATTCCGCAGCCGAACCCGGACTGGGACAAAAAAAATCCGGATGCGGGATCCAGCTACGCGCCTTACAAGTTATACAATATCGGTAACAATCAACCTGTGGATTTGATGAAATTCATCGATATCCTGGAAGAGAAACTGGGTAGGAAGGCTGTTCGGAATTTGCAGCCCATGCAAGCGGGCGATGTTCCGGTGACTTACGCGGACATTGACGACCTGGCGGCAGATGTCGGGTTTAGACCGTCAACCTCCATTGAAGAAGGCATCGGGAAGTTTGCGGACTGGTATCGGGGTTATTATGGGACAGTTTGAAAACCGGAAGAAAGACGTTACGTTGGATTCATTGACGATGCTGCAGCGGCTTAAAAATCTTTTGCATCTGATCGGCAGGCCCGGTCGCATCAAGTTTGCATCGCTGCTTTTCCTGATGACGATCAACGCGTTTCTGGAGATGGCGGGGCTCGGTTCCATCCCGCTTTTTATCCTGATCCTGTCGAGTCCGGAAACCGTTTTAAAAAGTCCCTGGGCCGGCCCCGTTCTGATATGGCTCGACATCGTATCCCCCAAAAGCCTGATGATCTGGGGGTGTGTCGGCCTGGTCGGGCTCTTTACGCTTAAAAACATTTTTTTCAGTGTTGTCATTTATATCAAGACGAAGGTGGTCTACAATCAGCAGGTTCAGATGGGAGACCGGTTGTTTCGCGCATACATGGGTGCGCCCTACACGTTCTTTTTGAGCCGGAACTCGGCCGAACTGCTTCGTAACGTGCACAACGAGACCAAGTTGGTCATCTCCGGGGTAACGATGCCCCTTTTGCAAATCGCTCTGGATGGTCTGGTGCTGGTCGGAATTGCTGTTTTGCTCATCAGCGTGGAGCCTCTGATCTCGCTTTTGACTTTTGCCGCACTGGGGACTCTCGGGATCGGGTTTGCCAGGCTGACGG
>JAWOJC010000084.1:0-9937 GCA_046484315.1 Smithellaceae bacterium
GGATGCTGAATACAAGCGGCTGATGGCCGCAATCGAGCAGTCCGGAGAGGCCATCATGACCACCGATGCCCAAGGCGTGCTGCAATATGTCAACCCGGCTTTTGAGCAAACGTCGGGCTACAGCCGCAAGGAGGTTGAAGGCCAGACGCCGAGGCTTCTCAAAAGCGGCAAGCAGGGCGAAGCCTTCTACCGCCATCTCTGGGAAACCATTTCCGGTGGAAACACCTGGAGAGGCCGGATGATCAACCGCCGCAAGGACGGGACGCTCTACACGGAAGAGGCGACGATATCGCCGGTTCGCGACCCTTTGGGCCGCATTGTCAACTATGTCGCAGCCAAACGGGACATCACCGATCATTTGAGGCTTGCGGCCCAGTTTCAACAGGCCCAGAAGATGGAAGCCGTGGGCCTGCTGGCAGGCGGCGTAGCCCATGATTACAACAATATGCTTAGCGTCATCATCGGTTATACGGAATTGGCTCTGCTCAAAGTGGACCCCGCCCTGCCTCTTTATGGCGACCTTGAGCACATCATCAAGGCTGCGGAACGATCCGCAGACATCACCCGGCAATTGCTGACCTTTGCCCGAAAACAGACGATCATCCCCGTGGCGCTTGACCTCAATAAGACCGTGGAGAGCATGCTCAAGATGCTCACAAGGCTCATCGGTGAGGACATTGATCTGGTCTGGCTGCCGCGGACAGGCCCGTGCCCGATCAAGATGGACCCGGTTCAGGTTGATCAGATCCTGGCCAACCTTTGCGTCAACGCCCGCGATGCTATTGCCGACGTCGGCAAAATCACCATCGAAACAGGAGAGGCCGTCTTCGATGACACCTACTGCGCTGCTCATTTCGGGTATGTAGAAGGAGACTATGTGCTCCTGGCCGTGAGCGATGATGGATGCGGCATGGACAAGGAGACACTCGATCAAATCTTTGACCCCTTTTTCACCAGCAAGGCGGTGGGCCAGGGAACAGGCCTGGGCCTGTCGATGGTGCATGGCATCGTCAAACAAAACAACGGATTCATCAACGTCTATAGCGAAGTGGGCAAGGGAACCACCTTTAAAATCTACCTGCCAAGATATTCGGAGCAAGCGGTTGCAGCCCATCAGGACAAGGTTGTAGCCGTCCCTCTGGGGCATGGTGAAATCATCCTTGTGGTGGAAGACGAACCTGAGCTTCTGACTTTAGACAAAATGATACTGGAAAAATTAGGCTATCGGGTGCTGGTAGCAGCCACACCGACAGAGGCCCTCCGTCTGGCCCACGAACATGCACATAAGATTGATCTTCTCATTACTGACATCATCCTGCCGGAAATGAATGGCCGGGAACTGGCCGAGCGGTTGCAATCCCTTTGCCCCGAAATGAAAATAATGTTCATGTCCGGCTATACAGCCAATGTGATCGCCTTTCGGGGTGTGCTGGACACGAACGTTAACTTTATTCAGAAACCATTTTCGATTACGGATCTGTCTGTCGCAGTGAGGAACGCGCTGGAAAAGACATGTTGATCGATTCGCCATCTGATCAGCCAAAGGACAAATGGCATCGACGACGATGCGCCAACCCACAAGGGTTGTAGCTTTGCCGAAGAGGCGCTACACTTGTGGATTGGCGCATTGTTTTGATCCGGGAAAAGCAGCGGCCAGAAAAACAGGTCCGGCCCGATGGACTCATAAGCATCGGACCGACCCTGCAAAAGTTACTGACTATTATCGTCGTCTGGACCAATAATAACCGCCCCCGCCGAAAATTAAAAACAACACAACGATTAGAATGATTAATTCAATACTCATGGCAATTGCCTCCATTTACTTTGTAAAAGTCTGTGGTGGTTTTGTATGGCTTCTTTAACCTATCGCTATCAATTCTTGACGTCTTCTACCACCTTATCCACTTTCTTACCGGCTTCTTCCAACGGGCCTTCTTTACAACCAGACACCCCCGCAATAAGGGCGATGATCATCAATAGGGCAAAGATGCTTTTTAAATATTTCATCGCTTCTATCTCCTTTCTAGAATGGCTGAACCTGCTTAAAATCCGGATCACACAATGATGCGGATCAAGACCAGCCTTGTTAAATGATTACATCATTGTAATAGCAAGGAGCCTGCCATGAACCGTTGGCAAAGCAGAAGGGTTGGGTGAACCCTTTAATAACAGGGTATTGGATTAACAAAGACCAAAAGACAGGACAATATGAAAGAGCCTGTTTGGCCTCAACATGTGGTGGAACCTCAGCATATTGCGGGATACACCGGTTATCCCACGTTGAGCCTGCTGACACGGTTGGAAGCTTCAGAGACAATCAATAATCCACTATTCAGAAGGGGATCAACATGGCGAAGCAACCTGCGTCCCTGAATTCATCCCTCACCACATACCGGCTCCACCAAATACTGAGGTTAACCTGATTGTTTCATCCGACGCCGCCATTTGCTTCCGTTAGCCAATACCCCGTTATCATAGAATAATTTAATAATGAGCCTTGCCTTTTTTTATGGCAGGCCATTTGCAATGCATTCCCTCTGAAAGGGTTAATGCGACATTCATAAAATGGGAAAATATCCGTGAACCACAAAATCCCGCTTCATCCCCTTCAAAAAAAGGGAAAAAACAAGAAAGCTGAAAGGACAAGTCCCTACACACCAATTACCACCATGAAAAACGAGCTGTTAAGCGATCATAAAATTATAAATGGAGGCAATAAAATGAGAAAAAATTTAAAGGCAAGTTTAATGGTAATGTTCCTCGTGGGTCTTCTGGCTGGATGCGGTGGCGGTGATGAGGGGGGATTCCTCCCGGACCCAACTGACGATGACGCACCCATCGTCCAAGCCACAATACCTGCTGACACTGCCGCAGATGTGATGATCAACAGAAAAATTGTCGTCACCTTTAATGAGCCGATGAGAGCTTCAACCATCACCGCCGCAGGAACATTTCTGGTGACGGGACCCGGCGGATTCGTTGCAGGAGAAGTCACTTACAATGTCATAAACCACATGGCGATTTTTACGCCAGTCGGCAATCTCGAAGCCGGTCTGCATACGGCTGCAATTTCGACCGCCGCCAAGGATGTGTCCGGTAATTCACTGGTTATCCCTATGATCTGGAGTTTTACGGTAGGCGTATCGGCAGACACCACAAAACCGGAAGTGAGTTTCGTAAGCCCCGCGGATTACGCAACCGGCGTGCCCGGCAATACGGATCTCAACATCATCTTTACTGAGACGATGGATCCGGAAACGATCAATATAACGAATGTGACGCTGGAGACATCATCCGGACCAATCCCCATAGCAGGCATTGTGACGTATGACGGGACAGTGGCAACCTTCAATCCGACCATCGATCTTTTACCCGGTATCGAATATATTGCCAGGGTTACCATCGAGGTGGCCGATCTGGCCGGCAATACCATGCTGTTTGAAAAAGAATGGAGCTTTACAACAAACTGAACGTACAATGCCCGGCCGTGTCGCAACACACCATACCAAGGCAGGCAGGAAGCATCTGTTCGGAAATCAAAATAAGTAAGAAGGCAGGCCTTTTAGCCTGCCTTCTTGATAAACACCCGGCGCTATTGCGGAATCAAGGCAAATCAGATTCAAAGACAAATACCTGTCGCCTTCCCCTGCGCAATCACCCGCATCAATTATTCTAAAATCTCCAGAACCGCCCGTTTACGCATTTTGGCGCCTGTGGCAGACAAAATTGCACGGATGGCGTGAGCTGTTCGACCCTCTTTCCCGATGACTTTTCCTAAATCTTCTTTAGCCACACGCAACTCGAGGACAGAGGTTTGCTCGCCTGTAATTTCAGATACAACCACTTTGTCAGGATTGTCCACTAAGGATTTGGCAATTTGCATAATCAGTTCTTTCATCGTCGGTACCTCCATTAGGTTTCAAGTTAATGCTTCTGGATAATTCGCTTCATTATTCGCACGGCTTGGATCTTAATTCATGTGAGTTGATTTCAAATGTCTCATGCCTTTAAATGTTATTTTCCTGAATCTCGTTTTCCTGCTGCTCGGCTGCCATCCCAAGCAGAGCGATATAGCGCGGTTTGTATTCGATTCTCCGGACATCGTTTGCGAACAATTGATTGAAGAAGCCATCAATGTGCGCCTGAAGCTTTTGCCACCCCTGATCCGGTGCTTCCTGATTCATGGTCGTTGCCTCCCTCTGCTATTAATTAACGGTGACATCATGGTCTTCCCAAACATCATCGTCTGTCTCCACCTCTTCATCCAACGCGCAGGGATCCTGCTTGACCAGATAAATTGAGCAGGGCATGGCTCTGATGATTTCATCATTACTGCCTCCGACCAAAAGACGTTCCAGGCGGGTTTCCGCCTGGCTGCGAAGGATCAGCAGATCTATTTGTTCTGCCTCTATGAACTTCAGGACAACCTCGGCGGGGGCGCCTTCCCGGACATGTTCCCGGATGATCATGTCTTTTTTATTTTCATTTTCGATAATCGCGTGAAGTTTTTCTTTGTTACTCTCCATTTCCCGTTTACGTTCCTGTTCCATGGACACCATGGGGACGCTCCATCCCTTAAGCCACGTTGTATCCATGACGTGAATGACGGAAAGCCGTGCCTGATATTTGCCGGCTAATGAAATTCCAACCTGGATCGTTTGGCTGCAATTTGGAGTCAGCCAACTGACAACAAGAATATGCCCGGGGGTTTCCATGTGCTGTCTCCTTAACGTTCCGGTGTTTTCACCGCACCATTTTGGTTGCGATTTCGGCTGCGTGCCTGCCCTGAAATCGCGCGGCATCAAGTTCGTTTTCGCTGGGCATCCGTTTACCGTCACCGCCGGCAATTGTTGAGGCACCATAGGGTGAACTCCCCGTGACCTCATCGATCCGCATCTGTCCCGCAAACGAATAGGGAAGCCCGACAATGATCATCCCGTGATGTAAAAGGGTTAGGTGAAAAGAAAGAATGGTTGATTCCTGCCCGCCATGCTGGGTTGCGCTGGAGGTGAAAACACTTCCTACTTTACCGACAAGGGCGTTTTTGGACCAAAGTCCGCCGGTTGAATCAAGAAACTGGCGCATTTGGCCGCACATGTTGCCGAAGCGGGTGGGGGTGCCGAAGATAATGGCATCCGCTGAGGTCAGATCCTCCAATGTACAGACAGGGATATGGGCCTGTGCTTTTTGTGATTTCAAGGCACCCATCTTTTCCAGAACGTCTTCCTGAAGGGTTTCCGGGACACGGCACATTTTGACATTAGCGCCATTCACGCTTTCGGCCCCTTCCTTCATAGCTTCCGCCATACGGTAGATATGGCCGTACATGGAGTAATAGACTATGGACACGTTCATTTGATATTGCCTTTCCCGGATCTTTCATTTTATCTTTAGTGATATCAGTTCCCGTGGCGCGTACTTTCGCTGCTTGAATCAGCAGGAATGATGATTCGGTGCGTAGCGGTCTCACCGGGATCAGTCTTCAGAGCCTCTTTGGCTCCCATAACATAAGGTCTGTCGCTGATATCATAGTCAGCGCTGGATTCTCCTTTAACGCCGATATCTTCAGCCCCCGTATGTTTTAGAATGTCCTTACCTTTACTTTTCCATGCGTTGTCATCGGCGTGGACAGAAAGTAGAATGCCCCCTTCTTTGATACGGCCTTCATAACGTTTCGCCTCATACTCGGGAATCCCCATGCCAATCAGCGCTCCGGCTATCCCGCCTGCCAATCCTCCCGCACCGGCTCCCGCAAGGGCGGTCATGATGGGACCTGCCGCAATGAAAGGGCCGATCCCCGGGATGGCCAATAAGCCGATACCCATAAGCCACCCTAACGCACCACCGACAACCGCGCCGGTTCCGGCTCCCGTCGCCGCCCCCTCCGGCGCCTTCGTTTCCTTCGCCACGGCAAAATCTTTGGTGCCGCTGCCTTCCGGGAACAGCACGGATATGTCTGTATTGCGAAATTCTGCTTTCTTCAATTCATCAACTGCATGTTCAACCATCTCACGTGTCCGATAGATTCCATAAACTGCAATGTTCTTAGCCATAATGTTCCCTCCATTATTGATTGATGTGTTATTTAAAGAGCGATGTTCATGTCATCGCTTTGTGCCTGTTTGTGGTTGATCCCGGAATACTCTCCGGCGAAGGATCTGTAACGCATCGTATGGATGTGTTTCGCGTTTGCGGGTTCATCCTCATAGAATCGTTGTTGCAATGATTCACAGGAGGCCCAGAGTTGCTCTACCGATTTGAGAAATTCAATCATCTCGGTGGTCATTTCCTTTTCCTGCATTTTCCCCTCTCCTTATAGAAACTCATTATTTCTTTGATTACGACTGGCGAGGCAGTCATAACGGTCTTGGTCGAACAGCCCGGAGGTTACGGGTCGCCCGCGGCGACTCCGGGGCGCATTTTGTGCGTCGGTTATGCCAATGTTCGCGTGGACTTTTACCGATCCCCGTTGGCGCGTTTTTGCTGCGGCAATGAAGGCGCTTTAGGAACTGCAAATGGCTTGCCAACAGGCGATAATAATCCCAAGTTTAAAATCGACTTTAAATAACGTGATATTAGACTAACAGGAGATGAGGGCATAAAAATGTACAATGATTAACATGCCCTCAATATTTTGCGGAACCTCAATATATTGAGGGCAATCTTTGATCGGCGCTGATCAATATCAGCATTCCCACTACACCCCGGCAATAATTTCACTTGGTCCAATATCTTCACTCTCCTCAGCCTGAGTGTATTTCCGACCACGGAAACGGAGGAAAGGCCCATCGCTGCTACCTGCTTCACGTGCAAAAAAGCCGGCACACCCCACGGGCCGGTGAGTACGTTGCAATGGAAACGAACACGAAGCCGGCATATATCTCGCGCTTGTACCCATAACATCACTCAGACTTGCTCTTCGGCTTAGTGCCAACCGGGGCAGACAAAAATATTCTTCGAAATACATTACGTTTCAAGATCATGCTTCATCCGGTCAAAATCTTCTTTACTGATTTCTCCCTTAGCATAGCGCTTCTTGAGGATATCCAAATGAGTTTCACTCTGTGACGGTGTCTGACCCTTTGTTTTCCGGGTCTGAACAATGAAATAGATCAGCACGCCAACAACAATTACGAAAATGATCCACATAAACATTCCTCCATATCCAAATCCGTAATTCATCATGGATCCCCATCCACCGGGACCTTGCCCACCATAACAACCAACACCTTCACAGGACGTAAGCAAACCTGCCATCGTAAAAACAAGTAACTTCAAAAATGTTTTCATCTTCGGTATCTCCTTTTCAGATTTGATTTCCTTATTGCAGCTTGAGAGTTGTTTCGCATGTTTTGCTATCTCTATTGGTAAATATTTTCCCTGTTGCACTTTTGCCTTTGGCGCTCACGGTTATATTAATGGCTTGATTTCTGGGCAGCCAAAGATCCAGGAAGCCGGTTGGTGCTGTTTTCATGGTTTTGTTAATCAGGGTTTTACCACCGGCAGTTACGGCTAAGATTTTTACGTTTGTGCTCTTCATTTCCGCATCGCAACTCGATATATAATGCGTTGCACATTCATGAGTTTTGTTAATGTATGGCGCAATGGAAACCATCATGACATCATCGGGTAGCGGTACACTGATCATCTGTCCATCCTTGAACTTGAAAATGACCTTCTCCGGTGTAACAAAAGTTACGACATCAATTTTATCCCCATGCCACTTGTTGGCTATTGCGACCGCTGTTTTCCCGTCAAGGCCTGTCAATATATCTTTTAACTGCTGCCCATTGCTTTTATTGATGGATGTCGGATTGTCAGCGGCATAAGCCATGAACAATGATGTGACTGTCAACATAAGCGACAATGCAATTATTTTCACGATATTGTTTTTCATTTAAAGCACCTCTCATTTTACTTATCCGGGAGGAAGTAACAAAGTGCTACCTCCCGGATAATAATATTACCGTCGTGAAACAGGGTTTAAGGCTAAAATAGGTGATCTGCTTATTTAATAAGCCGATTTTATGTAACCCGTTGCCTTGTCAATATGAACCCTATCAACGAGATCGTTCTTCTTTGTCAATATCTCTGCTTCAAAGGCATTCCCGATATCTTTTATCTTACCCAACTTCAGGTTGGGGTTTCTTGAAGACCCAAGATAGTCATTCATCATGGTCGTGGCTTCCTTCGCGTCTATGGTTTTGCCTCGTGACGGATATTGCCTTCCATAGCCCCGACCAGTGCCATCATAGCCACCCATCATGCCAGGCCCCATACCGTAACCGTGACCGCCCATCATGCCGCGTCCCCTGCCCCATCCCCTGCTGTATCCATAGCCATGCCCCATGCGCAAGGCATGATCAAACATCACCAGATGCCAGCGGCTCTGAAGAAGGATAACATTCAATACCTGAGCCGACTCACGATCCTCGGCCTTTTTTACGAGCCATTCATAACGGGGCAACAAATCGTTTTCCATTTTTACGCTAAGTTCGTAGGCATCCGTCAATGTTTTATTCTCCACCACGGGGGGCGTTTTCCCATCCGCAGGCAAGTTATAAGCGTTAAACAGTTGCCCGATCCATTCAACATGATTTTCTTCTTGAGGGATGACCATCATATAAGGCATATAGACATTGAATTTTTCCTGATCGGCCTCATACTGTGCCAGAGATTCTTTTTCCAGCGTCAGAATCTCCCGGAGTTTTTGTGCCCATTCCGCGTTTTTGGGTGCCGGCAGTTTATCAGGTACATCAATCCAGCCATCGCCCATCATGCCGGACCCCGTACCGTAGCCACCATAGCCTGCCCCCATCATTCCCGGACCCATACCATAACGGTAGCCCTCTCTTCCGGTCTGACTCTGTACCGTACTAGTGCCAAAAACAAACGCGACAGCTAATACCAACGAAACAATAAAAATTGTCTTTTTCATACGTTCCCCCTTTATTTTTAGTTGGTTAAAAATTCGAATTCATATTTCGCGCCTTCAACCATGGAAACCACTTTATCTATTTCATTTTCTTCGTCATCTCTCGATTCAGGTCTCCGACTTGAACGTCTCCTGATTGGCGCTGAGCATTGTTGTTCAAGACAACGTTACCTCCGTTATTTATTGATGTGTGTTTAAGAGCGATGTTCATGCCACCGCCTTGTGCCTGTTTGTGGTTGATCCCGGAATATCCCTTGACGAGAGATCTGTAATACTTCGAATTGAAATGTTTCGCATTTACGGGTTGCCATAGGGCACCCCAAGTCGCATCCAACGGTTCGGTTATACCAATATTCGCATGGATTTTTCCTGATCCCATTGGTGCGTTTTTGCTGGCAGCAATAAAGTCGTGTTAGGTAAATAACTGCAAATGGCTTGCCAACAGGCGAAATAAATCAGAAGTCTAGAATCGACATTTAATCACGTGATAATCGGCTCATAGGAGATAAGAGCAAAAAATGTAAAATGATTAACTTCCCTCAATATTAAGCGGAACTTCGATATATTGAGGGCATAATATCCTGATCGTAAATTAATGATCAGCGTCTGCCGACCTTATCGGCTGCCAGTTTGGCTTTGTAAAAACAGGAACAAACAGAGAGGCGCGTGCCCAATCCATTCGCTTGGCTTAATTCGATCTGATCTACTGTACGCTCTCTTGCTGACTGGTTCCGATTTCTACATAGGTTGGATCATACATCTTTGCTTGAATGTGGTCTTCCAGATCGGCAGGTTCCGGCAGAGTCGTTAGCCCCCTGGCAACGGCGACCCGGGCAACGGCCAGCGCAATCTTTTTTGACACCTCGCGGATACGCGTCAATGACGGATAAATCCGTCCGAGCTTGAAGTCCGCATCCGTTACCTGCTCGTCCAGAGCCATGGCCGCCGCCGCAAACATTTCATCCGTCACGCGGGTTGCCTCCGAGGCCAAAATACCCAAGC
>JAWOJC010000180.1:0-24091 GCA_046484315.1 Smithellaceae bacterium
CTTTTGTCCGGTCCGAAGTTCAGAGAAACCCGCCTTAACAAAATCATCAACGAAAGTCTGACGAAACTGTCGAAACCCGCTGGCGTCAATGTGGTGCTGAGTTCTGTCCTGAAGGATGACGCCGTCTGGCTCGATGAAGAACAGATGTCGGCTCTTTTGTTGGATCTGGCAAAAAACGCCATTGAATCCATGCCCCGGGGAGGGGAGCTGAAAATTGACGTTGCAGGAGACGACGAGCAGGTGACTGTTGCTCTGACAGACGAAGGCGTGGGAATTCCCCTGGAAAACATGCCGTTGCTTTTCACGCCTTTTTTTACCACCAAGGCTGTAGGCGATGGGACAGGTTTAGGGTTGCCGTTAGCCTACGCCACCGTCAAGGCGCACAAGGGCGACATCGTGATCGAATCCAACGCGAATCCGCAAGAAAGACCCACCGGGACCGTTGTCAGAATCACCCTGCCCAGAAAACAGGCATTCCAGCAAAAAGAAGCAAAGATCATTCTGCATGGAGACGAATAGGTTCAAGGCGAAAGGCGAAAGGCCGAAGGAACAAATCATTTTTTGTCCTTTCACCTTTAGCCTTTGGCCTTTTTTCAGATCCTTTCGACCGTTACAATTTTATTTCTGGCTTTGAGGTCCGACATCAGCTCACGGATATAGACCATCCGCATGGGTTCCCCCCGAACGAGATCAGCCACCTGATTCGGATTGATGGCCGTTCCCACAATGAGATGAATGTTGTCCGCGGCGAGTAGATAGCGGGCAAGACGGGTGGCAGCGTCGTTATCTTTCGGAAGATCGTGAATTGTTTTGGTTCCGCGCATAATTTCAAGGGCCTGGCCGATGGTGAGTATCCCTTCAGTGACGAGGTTGATCCCCTTTAAGGAAGCGGTCGGCGGTGAGCCTTTCTTCTTCGGTTCTTCGCTGGTGCGCTTCCAGGGCGGCACCCATTCCACATCAAGCGGTTCCTTGAGAACACGAGCGGCCAACTGCGCGGTGCTGCCGCCGCAGATGATTTTATCACCCTTTGCAGCCATAAGGCGGGAAACCGCGAACTCGTCCATGTCTTTGTTGGCGGGCGGGCCGGTCAACACGCTGACGGAAATTGCGGGTCTGACTTTCATCGAGATGACCGTGGCGTCGTCGCCCGGTTTATCACTGTAAAGTTTCAAGCAGGTTCTCGACAAAGCCTCCGTCAGCTTCACCGTATCCACACCGGTCTGCACAAAACGCTGTACGGCCGTAGCTACGTTTTTCCATCCCCAGCCTAGGCGGTAAATACCTCCAAGACCGGCGTGTGTGTAACCGTCGCTGATTAAAACCATGTAATCGTTTTCCCGGAGTTCAAAGTGCGCTTCCCGGATGGTTCTGCCTTTGACTTCACGTTCTTCGAGAGGCAGTGTGAGAATCGCGTTGTCGCGAATCAGAATCAACGGCGGAGAATCAAACAAGACAAGATGGGCATCGTGGCCGTTATAGACAATCATGACCGCAAAAGTGGCGTAGGCCAGCTTGCGCACCGAGCATTCAGGAAGGGTTTCGACCAATGTCTGCATCACATCTTCCACGGTTCCGTCCGCTTCGAACATCCGCGCGGCGATTTCGGCGGTAAGCGACGACAGTATGCTGGCTTTAACACCACTGCCCAGACCGTCGGACAAGACTGCGACAAAAGAGTCGGGCTTCGTTCGGATGATGACCGCGTCACCGCAGAGCTCTTCGCCGTACTTGTTCAGGCTGTTCCAGTTGCATTCAACAAGTTGCCTCACTTGGTTGCTTCCTCTTCGAGCAGTTTGGCCAGATGCGAGACAATCATCTTGCTTTCAGCCGTGGTTTCGCCCAGAAGATGCGCGATTTCGTGGGCGACACGCATTTGTTTGCGCACCACTTCCCGCGTCTTTTCAAGGGTTTCAGACCGAAGTTCCAGGAACTTCTGTTTTTCCGTTTCATGCTCGGTAATATCACGCATAATCGCTACCAGGAGCGCTTGACCCTCCACATTTACAATGTTTTGTTCCGCCACAAGATGATCGTTGAGCCGTCGAATTTTTCCGATGACCGGTATGCCTGTGTCTCGCACTGCGACGAAATCATCGTAGATAGGGATCAGCCGGGAGAGATGCTTCCCTTTAACGTCGGCCAGCGTGCAGCCGAAGAGGTGTTCCGCGGAAGGTGAAATATCCTGAATGCCCAGATGATGATCGACAATCAGGATGGAATTGGGCGAAACGTCCATGACGACTTGCCTCAGAGATTCCGAACGGCGGCGCATGTAGGGAATGCACATGGTGACTTCCGCCATCCCCCGCAGGGTTGCAATCGCTTTTTCCCGACAGCTTGAATAACCGCAGGCGCCACAGTTGAGTTCATCATCTTTCGTATATTTGTTGACTTTGTGAAGAACATCCGAAATTTCCTGTTCACTGAATTCCGGAATCGGCTCTTTTTTGTCGGTATAGGTATGTGATAAGTCAGGCCAGCTCTCACGGGGAGGCAGTTGATAGGCCGGACGATTCCGATGGTAATCGATGACTTTTTGACGCGCAGTGTAGATGCCGCCAGGCAAATCAGCCATGGCCGGGCCGTTGATGCAACCGCCGGCGCACGCCATGAGCTCGACGAGCGACGCGTTGAGATGACCGGCCCGAATGTCGTTGAGAATATTGCGACATGTTTCAAGCCCTGAGGCCACAACTATTTTCCCGTCGAGCATGTCGGTGTTCAAGCCCGCCGTGCCGATCAGCCCGCCTTCCACAGGAAACAAGCGCGCGTCCACTGTGGATGACAGTTCCGAAACGACGTTCTTATTTTCGATGGCGATGCCCTCCTGCTTCATCCAGTTGGCCAGGCCGCGAAAGGTCATGGCTGCCGACACTGAGCCTTTTAATGCCGTTTCATGAATTTCCATTTTTTTCGCGATGCAAGGCCCGATAAAAACAATATAAGCGTCCGGTCCATGCGTTTGCGCAAGCATACGGCCGTGCGCGATCATCGGCGAAACAATCGGCGCCAAATGGGAAATCAGGTCAGGATGATATTTTTCGATCAGATTGACAATGACCGGGCATGACGATGTGATCACGGGCTGGCTGTGAGGTTTTTTATCGATATACGCCCGGTGGGCAAGACCCACCATTTCCGCCCCGAGGGCGGTTTCCTCTACGGCGGAAAACCCCAACTTTTTAAGCGCCGTTTCCATTTCGGAAAAATGGCGGAAGTTGAAATAGGCCGGTGCGGAAGGCGCGACCGACGCAATGAGCCTGCGACCATCCTGTAGCGCCTGCTTGATATCCGGCGCTGAACTCTGCACGTCCTTGGCTTGTTGTGGACAAGTACGAATGCACGTTCCGCAGAAAATGCACAATTGAGGCACCACCTGAGCCTGGCCGTCGTGAACCCGGATGGCTTTAACATCGCAGTATCTTACGCAACGGTAACAATCGCGGCAGCGTGCCGGATTCGTGATGATGAAAGGTTCGTTCATGACTCGCCTTCCTTTCCGGAAGAGGGCGGGGCTGTCTGCGCTGCGGGGTTATGCGCTGCAAGTTTGTTGTCGATTCGCGGGAAGACTTCTTTGTAAAAAAAGGCTTGAGCCTGTTCAGGACGGATTCCGCTGAATTCCTGTTCGCCCACCCGCACAGAAACGCCTTTGGAACAGGCGTCCATGCAAAAAGCCCCGACAATATCCACCATGCCTTCAAGTTTTTCTTTTTCGATCAGCTGGAACAATTCCGACGCCAGTTCATCTGAACCGCGCAAGCTGCATGAACTGCCGACACAGATAGTTATTATAAGCATGCTATTTCCCTGAATTTTCCGCAGGCAGCAGCGGCATCAGGTGGGTGTCGATAAAAACGCCTGCCTGATCCGTATTCTCCACGGAAATAATTTTGTTGCCGATCGCCACATTGGGACCCCCTTCGCACTGTCCGGTGCAGAAGCGCGCCTTAACGCGGAAGTGCTCCGAAAGCCCCCGTTTTCTTAATTCGGCGGCCAGGCCTTCGAGCAGTTTCCATGAGCCTTTGACATAGCAGTTGGTCCCGATACACACCCCCACATCCACGGCGGGTTCGGAGGCTACCGCTGCTTCTTCTTTGATGTCCTGCACCCGCATGGAACGACGTTTATAGGTCGTATGAAGGGCGTGATGCGACGTTTCGCTGTCCGGTTCACCAAGCCAGTTGGTATAAATGGCCTGAACGGAAGGATTATCCTGGCTGGTGCGGATCGGCGACTCCTGGTCCAGACGGTACAAAACGTCCAGGCGCTGTTCTGTATCGCTTTTCAAAAGCGGAGCGGGATTGCCCGAGCCGTTGATGCAGCCGCCGGGACAGGCCATGACTTCAATCAGATCATAGGGGGCATCGTCGGCCCGCATCCGGTCGATGAGGATTTGAGCGTTTTGAAGGCCGCTGACCACTGCCAGCCGCACCCGGGAATCGCCCAGGGTGATGGTGGTTTCCTTTACGCCCTGAAGCCCCCGGACTTCTTCATAGTTAAAGCTTTCCATGCGATGGCCCATGACGCGTTCGGCCGCCAGGCGAAGCGCCGCTTCAGCCACGCCGCCGCTGGCTCCGAAAATAATGCCTGCGCCGGACACCTTGCCGAAGAACTCGTCCACCGGCACAGGCGTTATCCCGCGCGGATCGATATTCTTTTCTCTCAACATGGTCATGACATCCCAGGTGGTCAGGACCTTGTCCACATCCTGAAGGTGGCCCGTTTTAAACTCGGGGCGCATGGCCTCGTACTTTTTGGCGTTGCAGGGCATGATTGAAACAAAGTAGAGCAATTCAGGGTGAATATTCAGCTCTTTGGCGAAATACTGCTTCATCACCGCGCCGAACATCTGCTGGGGCGATTTACAGGAAGACAGGTGCGGTAAAACATCGGGGGCCATTTTCTCGCAATAATTGACCCAGGCCGGACAGCAGGAGGTGATTTGCGGCAAAACACCGCCTTCGGCCAGGCGCGACAGAAATTCCGTGCCTTCCTCCATGATGGTCAGATCGGCCGCCCAGCAAGTGTCAAAAACAAAATTAAAGCCCAGGTGCTTGAGGCAGGCGCTCAAAACCGGCATGACGTCGGCGCCGGAGATGCCGTATTGTTCACCGAAGGCGGCGCGCACGGCCGGAGCGATCTGAGCGACAACGGTCAGTTGAGGATCCTTCAGGGCGCGGTAAACATCGGGCAAAGCGGGTTTCAATGTAAGGGCGCCGGTGGGGCAGACCATGGCGCAATGGCCGCAGGCCACGCAGACGGTCATATCCAGCGGCCGGTGGTCATTGGGCCCGATGGTTAAAATATCGTTGGTTTCATAAAAGCTCAGCGCGGACACACCTTCCATTTCCCGGCAGACTTTCAGGCACAGGCCGCACAAGATACACTTGCCGGGATCCCGCGCGATGATGGGATGGTTATTATCAATGGGCAGTGGAGTAGCTGGCGAGGTAAGATCATGTGAGACGCAGTAGTCGCTGGCATAGTTGCGAAGCGAACAATCATAGCGCTCGGTGCAGCCGCACGCGAGACAGCGTGACGCTTCCGCCATCGCGGTTTCCTGATCCCATGTGGCCGTTGATTCTTTAAAATTTCCTTTCCGGATATCAGGCTCAATGGCCGGCACTTCCCGACGATCCGTTTTAACGATATCTTTAAAAGTGTCCGGCGGGAGATCCTGCCATGCGCCTTTTGTGCAGGTGTAGGGATCATCTTTGCGTTTGACGTTGCCGGTGCGCACAAATTCATCCATCGCTTCCGCGGCGCGTCTGCCCGCGCCGATGGCGGCAATGGCGATGTCGGGACCGGTGACACAGTCGCCACCGGAGAAAACCCAGGGGAGCGCCGTTTGAAGGGTTTGCGGGTTGACGACTACGTTTCCCCATTTATCAATTAATGTCTGATCGCCGATGCAAAAACCGTCCACCGCCTGACCGATAGCCGAAATAATTTTCGTGGCCCTGAGGGTAAATTCTGAACCCTGCTGGGGTACGGGACGCCGTCTGCCGCTTTTATCCGGTTCTCCCAAAACCATCTTCACACAGGTCATTTCCAGCGCCTCGCCCGCGGGTGCAATGGAAACCGGTGCGGTGAGATACTGCATGTTGACGCCTTCCTCAATGGCTTCTTCAATTTCGATGTCCTGGGCGGGCATTTCGTGACGGGTTCGGCGATAGGCTACGATCACGTCTTTGACCCCCAGACGGACAGCGCTTCGAGCCGCGTCCATGGCCGTGTTGCCTCCGCCGATGACAATGACACGGTTGCCCAGGATGGGTTTTTCCCCCCGCGCGAGTGCGGCAAGAAAATCAAGACCGGACATAACGCCCTTTGTTTCTTCGCCTTTCGCGCCTATGGCGGTTGCTTTTTGCGCGCCCAGACCAAGAAAAACCGCTTCGAAGCCGTCTCTTTTGAGTGATTCGAGTGTGAAATCACGGCCCAGCTTCTTTTTGTAGAAAATTTGGATTCCGAGATTGAGGATTGTCTGGATTTCAGCGTCGAGATCCTTTTCAGGCAGGCGATAGTAGGGGATTCCCCATCGCAGCATGCCGCCGGCCGCTTCCTGCATTTCGAAAATCGTTACGGCATGACCCAGACGACGTAAAAACCAGGCGGCCGTGAGTCCCGCGGGCCCCGCGCCGATGATTGCGATTTTATGTTTCGTCTCCGGTAGACATTCGGGTTTGTAGGGCTCCATTTGGAATGTGTCCCAGTCGGCGACAAAACGTTTGATGCCGTTTATGTTGACTGCGCTGTCAAGGGCGTTGCGGCGGCAATCGGCTTCACAGGGGTGGGGGCAGACCCGGCCGCAGACTGCGGGCAGGGGGTTTTTGTCTTTGATCACCGCAATCGCTTCGGCGAAATTTCCGCAATCAACATGATAGATGTATTTTTGAATGTCGATGTGTGCCGGACAGCGTAAAACGCAGGGGGCAACGCAGTCGCCCCAATGATTGCGAAGCAGGGCCTGAAGGTAGATTTTCCTATAGCTGTAGAGCGCCTCGGATTGTGTGCGGATAATCATGCCGTCTTCAACCGGCGTGGATGTTGCGGAGACAAAGCGGGTTTTCCCGTCGTCGGCCACTTCCACAAACGCGGCTTCAACGTTACTGGGCGGGCTTACGCGCGGGTCGTATCCCAGGGCGGGGATGTCAATGCCGTGGGAGCGGGCCGCATCGATAATCGTCAGGCCCGGGACAGTTAAAAAGTCTTTTCCATCAATGTTCACAGTAATCATTACAATGTGTCCTTCCGTTTGTATTGTCAGAACCGATTTTCATCGGCTAATTTAGCAGGAACCATGTGTAAAGAAAAAACTTCATGCGCTGTAAGGTACTGATCAGAAATTTCTTTTTTACTGACCGGCAGTATAAGAAAACCACTCAGTCATGTCAACTCAAATAATCTTCGGAATGAGCTCTCAAGTATTTTTTTAAATTGCCGTTATAGAATTATGAAATTGCTAAACAGATAAGGGCGGACGAACGGCAATTTTAAAATATTGATAATACGGAGGAAAGTATATGAGTACAGCCGTAGCTGCTGAATTACGGGAAGGAAGAAGCCATTCGAGAGAAGGCAAGTACCTGACGTTTAGCCTGGCTGAAGAGGAATACGGCATCGGCATCCTCAAAGTCAAGGAAATTATCGGCATCATTGCTATCACCGGTGTGCCGCAAACCCCGCCTCATGTAAAAGGTGTCATCAACCTGCGCGGCAAGGTTATTCCGGTCATCGATTTACGGTTGAAATTCGGGCTGCCGCCGATGGATTATACCGAACGTACATGTATTATCGTTATTGAAATAGCCAAGGATAACAGCCATATTCTGATCGGTATCCTGGTGGATTCCGTCTCCGAAGTCTTAAATATTAAAGGGACGGATATTGAAGACACGCCCAATTTCGGGACGCGCTTAAACACGGATTTCATCCTGGGCATGGCCAAAGCAGGTGGCAAGATCAAAATTCTTTTGGACATTGATCAAGTGATGAGTGCCGACGAAGTAGCCGCTCTGGAAAAAACGGCAAAAATTTAGGTCTCATCAAAAATTAAGGGAGAGAAAATGGCATCGATGAAATTGAGCATGAGGATTATTGGAAGTTACGCGATTATTGCCGCTGCGATTTTGTTAATCGGTATCGTCGCCTTATATCAGATTTACAACGCAGGTGCAGACGGTGGATCCGGTGCGAAAACCTATATGTGGATTACCGGAATCCTGAGCGTGATCGGCGCCGTTGCAGCAGTGCTGATGGGTATCTACGTAAGCCGTCGTGTGACAGGTCCCATCGTGGAGGCGTTGCGGGGGGTGTCGGAGACGATTGCCAATGTGTCCTCCGGGTCGGCACAGGTATTTAGCTCAGCGCAGCAACTGGCTGACGGCTCAAGCGCGCAGGCTTCCTCACTCGAAGAGACGTCCTCCTCTCTGGAAGAGTTGTCCTCCATGACCAAGCAAAATGCGGATAATGCAAATCAGGCCAGAGCCATGATGCAGGAGGCCGGACAGATTGTCGAAAAAGTCAACCGGCACATGGACGACATGGCTAAAGCCATAACAGAGATTAGCAAATCTTCAGAAGAAACCGGTAAAATCATTAAAACAATTGACGAGATCGCTTTCCAGACCAATTTGTTGGCGCTCAATGCGGCTGTGGAGGCAGCCAGAGCCGGCGAGGCGGGTGCCGGTTTTGCCGTCGTAGCGGATGAAGTTCGCAATCTGGCGATGCGGTCTGCTGAAGCGGCCAAGAATACCAGCGAGCTGATCGAAAATACGATTAAAGCGGTGAAAAACGGCAATGAGCTGACCACTTCTACTCAGGATGCTTTTAAAGATAATGTCGCTTCAAGCGTGAAAATCAGTCAGTTGGTCGACGAAATTGCCACAGCTTCTCAGGAACAGGCAAACGGTATTTCTCAGATTAATCGCGCTGTGGCGGAAATGGATAAAGTGGTTCAACAGGCGGCCTATAATGCGGAATCATCCGCTGCGGCATCAGACTCGATGAATTCGGAAGTTAATCGCCTGAAACATAATATGGAGGGACTCTTAAGCGCAGTCGGGATGGGGGCTTCCTCCGTCAGTGCATCCTATACCAAGATTGTGAAGCCTTCCGTATCCAAAGGAAAAAAACCTGTGACTGCCTCGACGCCAAAGTCAACCGGTACGGTAAAAAAGACGCCTGTCGCTTTGGCTGCGAAACCCGACGTGAAAAGAAAGGTTATTGCTGCGCCACCGCCGAAAGGCAGGGGCGTTCGACCGGAAGAGGTTATTCCGTTTGACCAGGACGATTTTAAAGATTTTTAAACAAGATTATTTACACAAGGCAGGGCTGGTTTCAGTCCTGCCTTGTGTTTTATTTTTCTTCGTATCCTTGCGCCAGGTTAAACACGGCCAGATCAAAAAAAATGGTGATCCGTCTTTGCAACTCGAATGTCATGTATAAATCCAGATTCTTTTGCAGGGAGCCGCGATCCAACGCAACTTCCCATATATGTTTACGAATCAGGCTCAGTGAACTCAACACGCCGCTGATGCTGACCCCCTCTTTTTTACGTTCACGCCCGAGCTTGGTATAAAAATTTCGAATGCGGGGGGTGTCGTAAACATGGCCCAGCCACAGCGTGACTTGTGATATGACTTTATCGCAAATGTTGAAAAGTTTTTTTTCATCATAGCGATGATACTCGACAGTCGAGGGATTTGCGGTCATGTCTTCGATCCAGCGCTGGACCATGAATTCCTTGTTTTTGATCAGGACATTAATCAGGCGGCGCGTCAGGTCGTTGACGGCCCGCTCACTTGTTTTGTCGGCCGGATGATCAATGGAATCCATAATGGCCCAATAGTCTTTTTTGCTTTGCATATAGGCGGCAAGCGCCCGACGGTTTGAACGAAAGGCAAGTCGTGGCATGTCTTCAATCGGCCAGAACCGAGCCTGGGCACTGTCGTCCCCTGCCAGCACTTTTCCGCTGACTCTCCTTGCCACAAAAGTCAAAAACAGCAAATCGCCGTAAAAACGACTTTTATAAGAGTCCACATCCAGAAGACGGGTGATACGACCCTTCAGTCCGGTTTCCTCCTGCAGTTCGCGCAAGGCGGCCGCTTCGATATTTTCACCGGATTCGGCAAACCCGGTGGGCAGGCACCAGTATCCTTTGAATGGTGCCCGGTCTCTTTTCACCAGAAGGATCTCCCGGGATTCTTCGACGATTGCGGAAACAACCGGCAGGGGATTATCATAAAAAAAGCTGTGACACATCGAACAGCAATCCCGCACGACGGTGTCTTCTTTCTTCTTGGTGATCTGCCCTCCGCAGTGCGGACAAAACTTTCTTTTCTTTTTCATAGTTGATCATTTATCTCCTCTGGTTTGGAGCAAATAAAAATAGTATCATCTTTGCACATAGAAATTACGTTGCGGCCAGCGCCCGTGTCCTGAAGTTTGTGTAGGAGTATTTTGACGACGTTTTCATTGAGGGCGCCTGTGCCTGTGAGGAAAAAGGGGCTTTTAAATTCATAGTAGTCAACAAAAAAATAAACTTCCCATGGCTGGAAAACAAGGGTGTTCGGGAAGTGAAAGATACGGATGTCCTTGAAACAGGGGCGAAGAAGTCTTTCGCCGTTTTCTGCGGTAAACTCGCGAGTAATGACTTCGATAGGCAGAAGATGGTTGCTCTCCAGCAGCCCGTGTTCTTTGAGGGTTATCCGGGTGAGATGAATCAGCTCCTGCATATTGCATTGATCATGCGTAATCGTGATGAAGCAGGCGTCTTTTTTCAGTAGACGGGCGATTGCAGGAATCATGTCCACAAAAAAATAAAGGGCGTAACTGCAAATGATTAAATCATACGACGCGGTTGGATGGTTTTTTATGGATTCTATGCCAGAAGCGGAAAAGGTTCCCTGATAACCGGCGCGGTGGCAGGCTTCCAGAAAAAATGGTTCGTATTCGGCGATCATGTCAATACCGGTGACAAAGGCGTCCGGATGGAGTCTGCCTTTTAATGATTCGGTAAAAGCCCCGAAAGCGCAGCCCAGTTCCAGCACCTGACGGCAGGAAGACACATCCACCTGATCGAGAGCGGTCAGCCGGATATCCGTCTTGTTGGAGGAGAACTGACGGATCAGTTTTTCGATATGACGATGTTTCTGAACATTTTGAAAGACCTGCTGGATCTTTTTCTTGTCGAGATTATCGGTCATGATCCCTCCTGCGATCTTGAAAGTGTGAAGATTTTGTCAGGCCAGTCTTCTGCTTCCATCCGCTAGTTTGATGAGTCCCGGTTTATCAAGAATCGTGACGGCGCGTGCGTCGGTTTTAATGAGCTTTTCGTCATTCATGCGTTTAAGAATTCGTGAAAGTGTTTCGGGGATTGTGCCCAGAAGGCTGGCCATCTGATTTTTTGAAACAGCCAGTTCCAGGGTCGATGAAGAGCCGTTGCCGTCGCTCTGATACAAAAGATAGGCGGCCAGCCTGCCCGGAACTTCTTTGAGGGAAAGATTTTCTACCAGCATGGTGAGCTTGCGCAGGCGCATGGACAAAAGCGCCAGCATGGAAAGCGCCAGCGAAGGTTCCCGGCTGATCAGCTCCACAAATTGACGCGTCGGGAAAAAAATGACCGGGGTTTCTGAAAGGGCCTGGGCCGATGCGGGGTAATGTTTTCCTGCAAAGACAGCGGCCTCGCCAAACGGTTCGTGAGCTTCCAGAATATGAAAAATCTGCTCCTTGCCGTCAGATGAGAGTTTGAATATTTTAACCCTGCCGGAAAGAATAATGTAAAAACCGATCGCATCATCGCCTTCCGAAAAAAAGGTTTGTCCCCGGGAAAAATACTTTCTTACGGCAATGGCCCCCAAAGCGGCGCACTGCCTGGGGGACAGTCCTTCAAATAGCGGCATGGAGGCGATAATTGATGCGATGTCCATATTTCCCCTTTTGTAAAAAGAAATATCACTGAAGTTTGACTTAAGTCAAGGTGCAACTAACTTACTTAAGTTAGCATCCTTCAAAATGAAATAACAAAAAAGCAAAAGGAGAAAGATCATGGAAAACTTGGCAATGTTTTGTTACCAGTGCGAGCAGACGGCAAAAGGGGAGGGATGTACAAAAGCAGGTGTGTGCGGGAAGGACGCAAATGTGTCCGCGTTGCAGGATGTTCTTGTTTATGCGCTCCAGGGTTTGTCGATTGTTGCGGTGGACGCCCGCAAGGCGGGAATAAATGATCCGGCCGTCAATGTATTTACCGCGAAGGCGCTTTTTTCCACCCTGACCAATGTGGATTTCGACCCCGCGCGTTTTGTCGAATTGATCGGCCAATGTGCCGGCCTGCGCGATACCCTCAGGGAAAAAGCAAAAAAGGCGGGGGCCGTCGTGGATGAAAAAAATGCCGCTGTAAATTTCAAGCCGCAGTCCACGGTGGATGCGTTAGTCGGGCAGGCGCCGATTGCATCCCTTAAAGCGGATTCAAAGGCGAATGCGGACATCGAATCGCTCAAACATATCTTGCTGTTCGGAATCAAAGGGGTCGCGGCTTATGCCGATCATGCGCAGATCCTGGGACAGGAAGACGACAAAGTGTATAGCTTTCTGCAGGAAGCGCTTGCCGCTATCGCCCGGGAAAACCTGGATTTAAACGGCTGGATCGGCCTGGTGCTGAAGTGCGGTGAAATCAACCTGCGCACGATGGAACTTCTGGATGCGGGCAATACCGGCGCGTTCGGCCATCCCGTACCCACATCCGTGCCGCTGGGCGCTAAAAAAGGGAAGGCAATTCTCATTTCCGGCCATGATCTGAAGGATTTGTCCGAACTGCTTGAACAAACTGAAGGCAAGGGGATCAACGTCTATACGCATGGTGAAATGTTGCCCGCGCATGGCTATCCCGAACTGAAAAAATATCCGCACTTCTATGGCCATTACGGGACGGCCTGGCAGAATCAGGCTAAGGAGTTCGCCTTGTTCCCCGGGGCGATTCTGATGACGACCAACTGTATCCAGAAGCCGGGTGATATTTACAAGGATAACCTGTTTACCTGCGGTCTGGTCGGTTGGCCCGGTGTCGCGCATATTGCTGATGGTAATTTCGGTCCGGTGATTCAAAAAGCGCTCGAATTGCAAGGTTTTGCCTCAGATACGGAAGGTAAGTCTGTGATGGTCGGTTTTGCAAGAAACGCTGTGATGGGTGTGGCAGGCAAGGTTATCGAAGCTGTCAAAGGCAAGGCGATACGACACTTCTTTCTGGTGGCCGGCTGCGACGGGGCGAAACCCGGACGGAATTACTACACGGAGTTTGTCGAAAAAGCCCCGAAGGACACAGTGGTGCTGACGCTGGCCTGCGGCAAGTTCCGTTTCTTCGACCAGGAGCTGGGCGACATCGGCGGCATCCCGAGACTGCTCGATATCGGCCAGTGCAACGACGCGTATTCGGCCATTCAAATTGCTGTGGCTCTGTCGCAGGCGTTTGAATGCGATGTCAATGATCTGCCGCTTTCCATGATCCTATCGTGGTATGAGCAGAAAGCCGTGGCGATCCTGCTGACGCTGCTGTACCTGGGTATCAAAGACATCCGGCTGGGGCCAACACTGCCTGCGTTCATTACGCCCAACGTGTTAAACGTGCTGGTGGAAAACTTCGCAATCAAGCCGATCACGACACCCGATGAGGACTTGAAGGCGATTCTGGGATAGAACGACGGGAAATGTCGGGTAGGCATCTATCAGGCAGGAATTCGGTCGAGATGCTTGTAATCGAAAATCAAAAATCAAGGCTGCTCTTCTCAAAATAAAAGGAGAGCAGCCTTTTTAGTTTATCGGTGTCGTGTCAAACAAACATCCGGTTTGACGCGAAGATCGTTGAATTATCGCTGAAAAGTGAATTGCCCTGTTTTAGTTGCCGCCCTGCCTTTTATGGCCTGACCTTTCACGGCTGATGACTGTATCTTTCTGGTAATCAGACAGTGTCTCAGGGTAATCCATTGTGAAATGCAGGCCACGGCTTTCCTTGCGTCTGCGGGCGCTCCGGACGATCAATTTGGCCACGGTGGTGATATTGCGCAGCTCGATGAGATCCTTCGTGACTTTATAGTTCCAGTAATATTCGTTGATTTCTCTCTGGATGAGATCGATTCTGCGTGCCGCTCTTTCCAGACGTTTGTCCGAACGGACAATGCCGACATAATTCCACATACAGCGGCGGATTTCATCCCAGTTGTTGGTGACGACGATAATGTCATCACTTTCAGATGTTTCGCCGGAATCCCAGGGAGGGATGGGCATGTCACTGAGCTCCGTTTGACGGATCGATTTTGCGATTTTTAAATAAACACGGTGAGAATAAACCAGCGCTTCCAGAAGCGAGTTGCTGGCCAGACGATTCGCGCCGTGCAGGCCGGTGCAGGATACCTCGCCGCAGGCAAAAAGATTGTCAATGGACGTCTTGCCTTCATGGTTCACCGCCACGCCGCCGCAAATGTAGTGGGCTGCGGGCGCGATGGGAATAGGCTGCAAAGCCATGTCGATGCCGTATTCCAGGCACTTATGATAGATATTAGGAAAGCGATCGATTAAAAACTCACGGCTGTGATGCGTGATGTCCAAAAGCACATATTCATCGCCGGACTGCTTGATTTCCGTATCGATGGCTTTGGCGACAACGTCGCGGGGCGCGAGGCTGTTCATGGGATGGTATTTCTCCATAAAGGTCTCGCCGTTTTTCAGTTTGAGGATGCCGCCTTCGCCGCGCACGGCTTCACTAATCAGGAAAGCCTTTGCTTCAGGATGAAACAGGCAGGTGGGGTGGAACTGGATGAACTCCATGTTGGCGATTTTCGCGCCGGCACGGTAGGCCATGGCGATGCCGTCGCCTGTCGCGATATCGGGATTCGTGGTGATCAGGTATACTTTACCCGCACCCCCTGTCGAAAGGATCGTGTATTTCGCGCGGTAGGTGTGGATTTCGTCGTTGTTGATATCCAGCACATAGGCGCCCAGACAGTTGATCGTTTTGCCCGCGTTGTCTTTTTGTATCACCAGGTCGATGCCGATATGGTTTTCGAAAATTGTGACGTTTTTCAGTGCCGCGACTTTTTCGTGCAGCGCCCTTTCAATTTCACGGCCGGTCAGATCTTTGGCATGCAGAACACGCCGTCGGTGGTGCCCGCCTTCCTGTCCCAGGTCGTAGGTGTTGGGCGGAATTTCCGAGCGGGTGAAATTGACGCCCCAGTCTACAAGCTCCTGAATACGGGGAGGAGCTTCACGGACGACAAAATCCACAACATCCTGGTGGCAAAGTCCCCCGCCGCAATCCAGTGTGTCCTGAATGTGTTCTTCAAAGCTGTCGGTTTTATCCGTTACGGCAGCGATGCCCCCCTGGGCATAGTTGGTGTTGGATTCCGATTTTTCTTTTTTGGTGACGATGGCGACCGATCCGAGTGTTGAGGCTTTAATTGCCAGGCTCAAGCCGGCGATTCCGCTGCCAATGATGAGGAAATCTGTTTTTAATTCCATTGACCTCTTCCGAATAAACTGTAATGGATAAATGGTGTTTACAAATCACAGCCGGTTCTATATAAGCTTTTTTCGTTTTTAGTAAAGTGATTTGTAGAAAAGGATTAAAAAAAATGTTGGTTTTGGGAATTGAATCCTCCTGTGACGAAACGGCCGCAGCGGTCGTTTGCGACGGCAAGCTTCTTTCCAATGTCATCGCATCACAAATTAAGGATCATGAGAAGTATGGAGGCGTTGTTCCCGAGATTGCTTCCCGGAAACACATCGAGGCCATTTCCCATGTGATTTCCAGGGCGCTTGCGGATGCGGGTGTGTCGATGCATAACCTTTCCGGTATTGCCGTTACGCGAGGACCAGGGCTGGTCGGTTCTCTCCTGATCGGTCTTTCCACGGCCAAGGCTCTTTCCTATGGGCTGGGTGTTCCGTTTGTCGGGGTCAATCACATCGAAGGACACATCATGGCCGTGTTTCTCGAAGAGAAAAAACCGCAATTCCCTTTCATCGCACTGGTTGTGTCCGGCGGTCACACCCATGTGTTTCTGGTAAAAACCCATCATGATTTTCAACTGCTGGGTCAGACGCGCGATGACGCCGCCGGCGAAGCTTTTGACAAGGCGGCCAAATTGCTCAACCTGGGATATCCGGGAGGCGTCGTGATCGACAAAATGGCGAAAACGGGAAATCCCGAAGCGCTTCATTTTCCAAGGGCCATGAAGGACTCCCTGGATTTCAGCTTCAGCGGTCTGAAGACATCTCTTCTGGTCATGCTGAAAAAAAGGGGCTCTAATTTTACCGATGAAGAGTTGCCGGATGTGGTGGCCAGCTATCAGGAAGCCATCATAGATGTGTTGGTCGAAAAAACGATCCGGGCGGCGCGCGAGCATCAAATGGGGCAGGTGGTCGTCAGCGGCGGCGTGGCGGCCAACAGCCGGCTGCGACAGAGATTTTCTGAAGCCGCACAAAAAGCAGGGATAGAGCTCTTTATTCCTCCGATGATTTTATGCACGGACAATGCGGCCATGATTGCCGTGTTGGGCGAGATCATGCTCAAAAACGGCCGTTCGGATGCGCTGGATTTAAACGCAGTGTCCCGCTGGCCTTTAGCCGCGCGGGTGTAAAGTATGACGACGCCCAGAGAGGTTTTAAAGCAATATGACATTAAACCCAGAAAAAGACTGGGGCAGTGTTTTCTGATCGATGTTAATACGATTGAAAAAATCGTCTCGGAAGCCCGTGTCACACCGGATGATATCGTGGTGGAAATCGGTGCAGGCATTGGTGTTCTGACCCGGGGGATTGCACAGATTGCCAGACAGGTCATTGCCGTGGAACTGGATTCGCACTTGGTGGGAACGCTCAAAGACCAACTGGCGGGATTCTCCAACACGCAGATTCATTCCGGCGATATATTGGAATTTGATTTCTCTTCAATATCAAGGCAATATGGTTCAAAGGTTAAAGTAATCGGTAATGTCCCTTACAACATTTCCAGTCCGGTCATATTCCATTTGCTCTCCAATCGATCCGTCATCAGTGGGTTTTTGTTGATGCTGCAAAAGGAAGTTGTGGAAAGACTTGTCTCAAAACCGGATCATAAAAGCTACGGCGTGCCGTCGGTTTTACTTCAGATGTACGCGGATGTCGACAGACTCTTTGACGTATCTGCCAGCTGCTTTCATCCACGGCCGAAAGTGGAATCCTCGATCATTTCCGGAACCTTCCTGGAGCAACCGCGCATGAGGCTCGATGATAGTGCCCTTTTCGGACGGTTGGTTAAGGCATCGTTTGCCCAGCGTCGAAAAATGCTGTCCAATAATTTAAAAAATGCCAAATGTCTGGAAGGCTTATCGGATGACGACATAAAACAGGCCCTGAATGAAGCCGGAATCGACGGGAAACGAAGGGGCGAAACCCTGTCGGTTGAGGAATATGGGCATTTAAGCAACCTTTTGAAACATCGATTGACGAATCTCCACTGAAGCATAAAATGCACGAGATGGCTGATATAGTTGAACATTCATGAAAAACAAATATTTATATATTGAAACATTCGGTTGTCAGATGAACGTCCATGACTCAGAGCAAATGGTTGTATTGCTTTCGGATTTGGACTACCAACTGACGGACGATGCCCAAAAGGCGGATTTGATTCTACTCAACACCTGTTCGATCCGGGAAAAGGCAGAGCAGAAGGCTTTTAGTGAGCTGGGACGCCTCCTGCTCCTCAAAGAAACAAAACCTGATCTGATCATTGGGTTTGGCGGCTGTCTGGCCCAGCATCTCGGAAAGAAAGTGTATGGGCGGGCAAGCCAGGTTGATCTGGTTTTCGGAACCCATAATATCCATCTTTTGCCGGAAATGGTTGCAGCCGTTGAAAAAGACAGAAAGAAAATAACCCAAATAGACTTTCACGATAGACTTCGTTCTCTAAACATTTATGCGCCGCCACCGCCCGGTTCTTTGTGTGCGTTTGTGTCCATCATGCAGGGCTGTGACAATTATTGTGCGTATTGCGTGGTGCCGTATCTACGCGGCCCGGAAATGAGCCGGGATCCGCAGGACATTATGGCTGAAATAGAAAAACTAACGCAGCAGGGCGTGAAAGAGGTCACGCTTTTGGGGCAGAATGTGAATTCTTACGGTAAAAAATCACATTTCGGCTGCGATTTCGTTTCATTGATCCGAAGAATAAACGATATTGAAGGTATCGAAAGAATCCGTTTTACCACGTCCCACCCGAAAGATTTCTCCGATGAACTCATTGCCTGTTTTGCCGAGGTGCCGAAGTTGTGCGAGCATATCCATTTGCCGGTCCAATCCGGCTCTGACAGAATTTTGCAGCTGATGAACCGCGGTTACACGGCAGGCGAATATCTGGAAAAAATAAACCGTTTACGGAGTGTCTGTCCGCACATCAGCATCACGTCGGATCTGATTGTCGGTTTCCCCGGCGAAACTCAAAAAGAATATCAAGAAACCATTGACATGATGGAAAAAATCAGGTTTGATTCCCTTTTTTCGTTCAAGTATTCTGAACGCAAGGGAACCGCTGCCTGTCATCTTACCGGCAAGGTGTCCGAGATTGAAAAAAAACAGCGGCTCAAAGAATTGCAGACGCTTCAGGATTTGCACACGCAGGAGAAGAATTCGGCATTGGAAGGAAGTATTCAGGATGTTTTGGTGGAAGGTCCCAGTAAAAATTCCATCTACGACATGATGGGTCGGGCGGGTTCCTGGCGAATTGTGAATTTTAAAGGCGGAACAGAGTTGATCGGAAAGCGGGTGCTTGTGAAAATCACCCGCGGGTATTTGCATTCACTGCGCGGAAAAATTCTGGAATCATGAAGGAGGTTGGGGATGCTGCTGGAGATGAAGGTGTCCGGATTGACCATTGATCCAATCACCAATACGCCCATTGTCATCTTGAAAGACATGCAGGAGAGCAAAGCCATACCGATCTGGATCGGTCTGTTTGAAGCCAGCGCCATTGCCACTGAGCTGGAGCATATTGTCTTTTCCCGGCCGATGACACATGATCTGCTGCACGAATGCATCAAAGCCCTCGACGTGACCGTAAACCGGATTGAAATAGTCGATATCCGGAACAACACGTTTTTTGCCAGTATCTACCTGACCAAAGAAGGGCATACTTACGCGATTGACGCGCGTCCCAGCGACGCGATCGCCCTGGCTCTCAGAGCGCAGGCATCTATCTTTGTCGAAGAGGCGGTTCTGGAAAAATCCCGCAATATTGACTTCGGAATGAAACTGACCGACATTGATAAGCTGAAGGAAGAAAAGATCAAAGAGTTTCTGGAAAATTTGTCCGCCGAAGATTTCGGAAAGTACAAGATGTAGAAGACATGAAAGAACTGATTGCGGATTTTCAAACGTTTCTGGACGTGCAGCGCAATGTGTCGGTTCATACGCGGACGGCCTATCTGAGCGATCTTAAGGAATTTTACGAATTCCTGCAAAGCAGGGAAAATGAATCCGCGCACAAAACGCTTTTACATGCCGACAGTGAAACGATTCGGGCTTATCTGGCTGATTTATTCGGCCGGAAATTGAAGAAGGTATCCATAAGCCGCAAGGTTTCGTCGCTTCGGGCGTTTTATAAATACCTGTTGCGGACCGGCAAATTAAAGACGAATCCGGTTATGGGCGTTCAAACGCCGAAACCGGAAAAATATCTGCCCACATTTTTATCTGTGGATGAGGCCCACGATCTGCTGGGTTCTTTGAACCAGGAGGCCTCATCGGCCGGTTTGCGAGACCGCGCGATGATGGAGTTGTTTTATTCCTCAGGATTAAGACTCAGCGAACTTGCGGGGTTGAACACGACGGATTTGAATTTGAAAGAAGCGCTGGTAAAATTGCGCGGCAAAGGAAAAAAAGAGAGGATTGTTCCGGTGGGACCGCAAGCGCTTGATGCCATCAGGCGTTATCTGTCCGCGACGGAAAATATGAGGCGGGACCCTTTGGCCGGTTTGTCCGCAGGCGCACTTTTTTTGAACGGGCGGGGTGGCAGAATTACCGCGCGGAGCATTGCCCGAATTGTGGATGCGGTTACCTTGAAAAGCGGGATCGGACGTAAGATCAGTCCGCACGCGCTCAGACACAGTTTTGCCACGCATCTTTTAAATGCAGGCGCGGATTTGCGGTCCATACAGGAAATGCTGGGTCATGAAAGCCTGTCCACGACGCAAAAGTATACGGCGGTCAACATTCACCGTCTGATGGAAGTTTATGATAAAGCCCACCCGAGGGCGAAGAAATAAGGGGTAACATCATGCACATTAAAGGCACCACCATCCTGGCGATCAAGAAAGGCGATACCGTCACCGTGGCCGGTGACGGCCAGGTCACGCTGGATACAACCATCCTGAAACACGGCGCGCGCAAGGTGCGAAGGCTTTATGGCGGCGACGTCATTGTCGGTTTCGCGGGCGCCACGGCCGACGCTTTTACGCTTTTTGATCGCTTCGATCAGAAACTTGAGCAATTCAACGGCAACCTGCTCAGAGCAGCGGTGGAGTTAACGAAGGATTGGCGCACAGACAGGGTTTTGCGTCATCTCGAAGCCCTGATGATTGCCGTCAGCCGCGAGTATTCCCTGATCATTTCCGGTAATGGCGATGTCATCGAATCAGATGATGATGTGATGGCCATTGGTTCCGGTGGCGCTTACGCCCAGGCGGCGGCGCGCGCGCTGGTGCGTCACAGCGATTTATCGTCAACCGAAATCGCGAAAGAAGCCATGAAGATCGCCTCGGAGATTTGTATTTTCACCAATGATCATGTCACCGTGGAAGAGATCGATCTTAAAGAAGAGAAACCGAAAGAAGTCAAAAAGACCAAAAAGTAAGGAGATCAGAATGAAAAATTCCGGGTTAACCCCCCGTCAGATTGTAGAGAAGTTGGACAGTCACATCATTGGACAGGCCGATGCCAAGCGGGCTGTGGCCATCGCGCTTCGGAACCGGTGGCGCAGGCAGAATGTGGCGGAAGATCTTGCCGATGAAATTTCGCCGAAAAACATTATCATGATCGGACCGACGGGTGTCGGTAAAACGGAAATCGCGCGGCGTCTGGCGAAATTGGATAATTCGCCTTTTCTGAAGGTGGAAGCGTCCAAGTTTACGGAAGTCGGGTACGTTGGGCGTGATGTGGAATCGATGGTTCGCGATCTGGTTGAACTGTCAATCAACATGATGAAAGCTGAAGAGCAGGAAAATGTGCAGGTCAAAGCCGCAGAAATCGCAGAGGAAAAACTGCTCGATCTCCTGCTGCCGCCGAGGTCGGCGGAAAAGAAAGTCGGTGACATGCTCATCGAGTCGGATCAGGATCAGGTCAGTCTGCCTTTAACGGAAGATCAACTCCAGAAGCAGGACGCGACACGCGAAAAATTACGCAAACTGCTCAAAGACGGCAAATTGGACGAGCGGATGGTGGAACTGGAAGTCTCCGAATCGCGCAGCGGGCCGATGATTGAAATATTTTCAGCGGCAGGCATGGAGGATATGGGGCTCAATCTGAAGGATATGCTGGGCAATATGATGCCGCAGAAAAAGAAGCGCAGAAATGTCAAAGTACCGGAAGCCCTGGAGATTATCGCGGCGGAAGAAGCACAGAAGCTCATCGATATGGATAAAGTCACGAAAACGGCGCTCGATCGCGTTGAGCAGTCCGGAATTATTTTTCTCGATGAAATTGACAAAATCGTCGGTGGTGATTCACAGCATGGCCCCGATGTCTCACGCGAAGGCGTCCAGCGCGATCTGCTGCCGATTGTGGAAGGTTCCAACGTCAACACGCGATACGGCATGATCCGGACGGATCATATTCTTTTTATCGCAGCGGGCGCTTTTTCCGGAACCAAACCCTCCGATCTGATTCCGGAACTGCAGGGCCGTTTCCCCATTCGTGTGGAACTGGATTCATTGGGCAAAGAGGAGTTTGTGCGTATTCTGACCGAGCCGAATAACGCGCTGGTCAAGCAGTACACGGAAATGATGGCAACCGAAGAGATATGCCTGTCGTTTACGGATGATGCGGTGGAACAAATCGCCGAGGTCGCGACCATCGTCAACGAACGGACGGAGAACATTGGTGCACGCAGGCTCTACACGATCATGGAGACGCTCTTGGAGGATATTTCTTTTGACGCGCCGGACCTGGAAGAAAAGAACATCGTCATTGATGCCAAATACGTGGAAGAAAAACTCGACAACATCGTAGAGGATGAAGACTTAAGCAGATACATTTTATAAACGGAGACAAAGATGGAACATATTCAAGCTTCAATGGAGAGGGCGGACATTCTGCTGGAGGCGCTGCCTTATATCCGGCGGTTTTACAACAAAACCATTGTCATCAAATACGGCGGACATGCCATGGTCGACGAGGATTTGAAGGATAAATTCGCCCGCGATCTGGTCATGATGAAGTACATCGGCATGCATCCGGTGGTGGTGCACGGCGGCGGCCCTCAGATCGGCAGCTTCCTGAAAAAGCTGGGTAAAGAATCTAAGTTTGTACAGGGCATGCGTGTAACGGACGCCGAAACCATGAACATTGTCGAGATGGTGCTTGTGGGCATGGTCAATAAAGAAATCGTCGGGTTGATCAACCGTCACGGCGGCAAAGCCGTGGGCTTGAGCGGCAAGGACGGCAATCTGATTGAAGCGGAAAAGTATTATCTAAACGACGAGAAAGCGAAAAGCACGCCTTCGGAAATCATTGACATCGGCTTGGTCGGGAAGGTCAAAGCGGTCAATGCGGAATTGATAGTCTCTCTAACGCAGGGTGGTTTTATTCCGGTCATTGCGCCTACCGGCATGGGTGAAAACGGTGAGACCTACAATATCAATGCGGATATTGTTGCGGGCGAAATCGCAGCCGCCTTAAGTGCGGAAAAACTTTTGTTGCTGACGGACGTAGCGGGTGTGCTCGATGCTGATAAAAAATTGATTCATACAATGACGAATCAGGGTGCACTCGAACTGATTGACGACGGAACCGTCGAAGGCGGCATGTTTCCCAAGGTAAAGTGCTGCCTCAAGGCGCTGCGCAACGGTGTAAAGAAGGCGCATATCATTGACGGAAGGCTGAAACACGCCATTTTACTGGAAGTTTTTACAGATAAAGGGATCGGTACGGAAATCGTATTGTGAAAGGGAAGATGAATGATAACGCAAGATGAAATCATGACATTGGCCGATGAGCATATCATGAATACATACCGACGGGTGCCGATTGCCTTGGTGAAAGGCAGAGGCGCTCGGGTTTACGACGCAAACGGAAAAGAATATCTGGATTTTGTCGCGGGCATTGCCGTTTGCAATCTGGGACATTCGCATCCGAATGTGGTGTCGGCGATACAAAGACAGGCGGAAAGCCTGACTCATGTATCCAATATTTATTATACGCAGCCGCAGGCGGATGTCGCGGCTCTCTTGGTCAAGCACTCATTTGCCGACAAGGCTTTCTTTTGCAACAGCGGCGCGGAAGCCAACGAGGCGGCCATCAAACTCGCCCGTAAATACGCCCACGAAAATATGGGGCCGGACAGGTTCGAGCTCATCACGATGAAGGACTCCTTTCACGGACGGACCATGGCCACCATCACGGCCACCGGGCAGGAAAAATTTCAGTTCGGGTTTACACCGCTTCTCGATGGTTTTATTTATACGCCGTTTAACGACACAGCGGCGTTGGAAGCGGCCATCACCCCGAAAACCTGCGGCATCATGCTTGAACCGATTCAGGGTGAAGGGGGTGTCATTATTCCCGATGTTCAATATCTGGCCAGAGTCAGGGATATTTGCAACAGACACAAGATTCTGATGATTCTCGATGAAGTACAGACCGGTATAGGGAGAACAGGGAAAATGTTTGCCTATGAGCATTCGGATATTCAACCCGATATTATGACGCTGGCTAAAGCTCTGGGGAGTATACAGCCCTGAAGGGTACATGCAGTTTTACGAAGATTGGTTCACGACAAATACTTACGGGATAAATACGGAAACTGGAAATTATGAAGCGTATCAGAGTAATTTTCGAACCAAGCCTGGAT
>JAWOJC010000184.1:0-6964 GCA_046484315.1 Smithellaceae bacterium
CAACGAACCCTGACAGGGTGTGCAACCTTCGGTTGCCTGAAACCCTGTCAGGGTTCGTTGAAGACTGCGGGAGAATTTTCGGAATGGCGACATGCGAACACGATTCAAGCTGCGCGCAATGCGATTCGTCGCAGGCGTGCAGCCAGCAAGACCAAGAACGACACGCGGAAGAACGTTTACAGACGCAACTACACCGCATTAAGCATACCATTATGGTTATGAGCGGCAAAGGCGGCGTGGGGAAGTCCACCGTCGCGGCCAATCTGGCTGTTACGCTATCCCGGCGCAACCATCGGGTGGGCCTGATGGACGCCGATATTCACGGCCCCAATATCCCCAAAATGATGGGCCTTGAAGAAGGACAACTGATCAGTACCCACGCAGGCATCATGCCGATTATGTACTCGGAGAATCTCATGGTGATGTCGGTGGCCTTTATGCTCGGCAAGAACGACGAGGCTGTCATCTGGCGCGGCCCGCTGAAGCATTCCCTGAGTCGTCAATTCCTCAGCGACATTGCCTGGGGCGACCTGGATTATCTCGTGGTGGATTTGCCGCCCGGAACCGGCGACGAACCCCTGAGCGTCGCGCATACCATCACCAACGTGGACGGCGCGATCATTGTCACTACTCCGCAGAGCGTGGCTGTGCAGGACGCTCGCCGCACCGTCACCTTTGCCCGCAAACTCAACATCCCGGTGCGCGGCATTGTCGAGAATATGAGCGGCTTTATTTGCCCGCATTGCGGCGAACGCACGGATATTTTTAAAATCGGCGGCGGACGCAGCGCCGCCAACATGCTCAACGTGCCCTTTCTGGGCGAAATTCCGCTTGACCCCAATGTGGTCATTTTGTCGGATGATGGCTCACCCTACGTGGAAAAGCACCCATCAACCGCGATTTCCGAAGCATTTGAAAATATCGCCAAAGAGTGCGAGCAATGGTGAGCCACGAAGATGCGAAAGACGTTGAGAAGTTCAGAGGGTGAGAAGTTGCGCAAACAGATATTCTTCCCAACTTCTCACCCTCTGAACTTCTCAACGTCTGAACTTATTATGCCAACCTACGAATATGAATGCGGGGCCTGTGGACAACGCTTTGAGCGATTCCAGACTATCAGTGATGCGCCGGTCACGGAATGCCCCGACTGTCACGGCGAAGTCAAACGCCTGCTGAGCGGCGGCGGTGGCTTTATTATGAAAGGCCGCGCTTCTGGAACGCGCGCTCACGCCAGTAACTGCGACCGGGAAACGCCTTGCTGCGGGCGCGCGGAACGCTGCGATACGCCGCCCTGTCATTAAACAACCAAACTCACAATCGCGAAGAACGCAAAGCAAAGCAGCGGTTTAGAGGATAAGAGGTTAAGAAGTTTCGAGGGAGCGTGAGTTCCCTTCGCAACGTCTGATCTTCTCAGGTTCTTAACTTCTCTTCTTCGCGTTCTGCGCGGCTACATATCAGGAGATTTTACGCATGAATATTTGTATTCCGATTCTTGCCGATCAGGGGCTGAACAGCCCGGTCTCATCACATTTCGGACAGGCTCAGGCCTTTGCCATGATCAATGCCGAAACCAATGCCATGACGATTATTCAAAACACCGGCACCCATCACGGCGGCACATTGACGCCGGCGGAAATCATCGGACAGGCCGGCGCGGACATGGTGCTGTGCGGCGGTCTGGGCGTCAAAGCTGTGCGCTTATTCGAACAGCAGGGCATTCATGTCTATTGCCAGGCCTCCGGCACAGTCGCCGACACCCTGCAAGCTTACAAAAACGGCGCGCTGCCCGAAGCCACCGACGCCAACGCTTGTCAACATCACGCGCACTAAGTAAGTATAAGTTGTTTCTTTTCATTTCTCCCGCAGAGACGCGGAGGCGCAGAGTTCTTGATTTCAGGCTTTGCTCTGCGCCCCGGCGCCCCTGCGGGAAATTTCAAAAAATTTACTCATAATTACTTAAAGGAGAAAAGACTATGCTTGTGGCCATTTCCGCTCAGGGCGACAATCTGGACGCGCTGGTCGAGCCGCGTTTCGGACGCTGTGAACGTTTTCTCGTCATCGACACCGACACCTTCGCGTTCGAAGTGGTCCCGAACCCGAATCTCAATGCTTCGGGCGGGGCCGGCATTCAGACCGCGCAGATGCTGGCACACCAACAGGTGCAGGCCGTACTCACCGGCCATTGCGGCCCCAATGCGTTCCGAACGCTTCAGGCGGCCGGCATCACCATGCATGTTGATGTAACTGGAACCGTACGCCAGGCGGTCGAGCAGTATGTGGCCGGCACGCTCACGCCTGCGGCGCAGCCCGACGTGCAAAGCCATAGCGGCCAACAAGGCCGTCAGGCATAATCAATTGCGCAGGATTTCGTCAATGCCCCTGTCAGGGTTTGAACCCCTGCCGGGGGTGTGGTGCACAACAACGAAGATACTTTGTGCGAACACATTCTGTACAATCCTCTCAATAAGGAGCATCTAATGGCCATAATCCCAGAAGCGATCAAAATTGCCTGGAACGACCGTCAAGGCCCGATCACGTTTGCGACGGTTGACAGCCAGGGCGTTCCCAATATTATCTATGCCACCTGCGTCAATCTTTACGGCGACGACACGGTTGTGGTGGCGGATAACTATTTTCAAAAAACCCGTCAGAATGTCCAGGACGGCTGTCAGGGCGCGGTGCTGTTCATGACCAAAGACGGCAAACCCTACCAGATCAAAGGCCGCATCGCCTATCATACCAGCGGCGCGATTTTCGAGGCCATGAAACAGTGGAACCCCAAAGAACATCCCGGCCATGCGGCGGCGGCGCTGACCGTGGACGCCATTTATTCCGGCGCGGAAAAACTGGCGTAACACTGAATGACGCCAACAATCCCCCCTGGCAGGGTTCGGACAATCAGAAGATTGCCCGCTCTGCCAGGGGGCCATCTGCCACGCCCCAACTTGTGAAGCGCGGAAAATACACCATCCCGAACTCGCCATTCTGAAAGAAGCCGACCGCATCGTCAATAAAAACGAGAGTCAGACCTGAGCCAGCAGACAAAAGGTCTATTTTGTGACTTGTTTCATGAACTGAACCCACATCCAGCACCCGCTGATATGCGTTCATGATTTCTGACTCTTGATAAAAAATTCCTGATGCAACGATTTTTGATGGTGGTTGATAATTTCGGCAAGGTTTGATATTTCGGGATACTGAGCAAAGTCTATATATCGGGTATCGTCAAGTTGTTTCAAATAGGTTTCCCGGTTGCCATGCTTCTCAAGTAATACCTCAATATTTGAGGGTATCAAGAAACTTGTGTTGAGATGAGATGCTCGTTTGTTTCGAAATTCCTGGATATAAATTTTTAGCCCGGACAGGTCAAAGTCACCGAAGTGAACATAGGCATTTGCTATACGGGCAAGCCACTCCCCTAAGCTGATACTCCAATAGCGCGATACAAAAAGAGGACGTTCGATATGGGCGAAGAGGACTTTCTGCTGCTCAATGTATTTGAAATTCTCAAAGTTTTCAACGACGACAATCGTGACATCTGGTTCAAGGGTAAAATTTTCGAACTCGTTAATGAAAATAAAACTGCCCGCGACTGGTTTGAGGAGTGTGCTTTTCTCGTAGAGTTCGCCGTAAATATCATCATAACAATTGACCAGAAACCCTTGAAAAACCTTTTTGCGTTGGATTTTCGTGTCGGTAGCAACTCTGGCAAGATCCGCACGGGTAGCGGTTTGGTCAGATAGAGTCGAAATATACGCTCTCAGATCAGAAATCCCGAAGTGGTTATCGAGATAATTGAGGAGAGATTCAGGCGACCGCAGAGACACTGTTTTCTGACTGCGCCCGGTAATCAAAACAATTCCATCGTCATCCAGTGTGTTCAACAGGGGTTTTTGCGGGAATCGGCTGTACGGAAGTTGATGTATTTCAAGAAGTTCAAATAATGCTTCGGCAAACTGTATAGAAAGTTTCATTGCCTTTCCGCCAGGAGTCTTTTCACAATCGAATTGTTCGCGCTGTCTTTTGAGACGTGATACACAGTGTTATATGCAAGGGGATCGATAATATTTGGGGAGCCGTTAATGAGGAGAATATCCTTGCTGTTTGCAAAGGCGATCAACTCCTTCAAGTAGTTGCTGGCAAGTTTTCCAACCTCATCAATAATACAGTGAATTTTGTATGCTTTGATGCGTTTTGAAAATTGTTCTTTTGCCACATCCAACAAGGTGATGTAAATCATGGCTTTAATCAGAATATCTGTTCCCTCGGAACCAGCGCGTGATAGTTTTTCAACAAAATTGGTGTCGTTCTCATTTTCGACGACCCGAAACTCAAGTTTGAAGGAATCTTCCAGAGAAATCTCCTGTTGAGACGTATTTTCCAGGTTCTTGCGCAACAGGTTCAGCAAATCAATGGCTTTCCGATCTTGTTGCTGGTTATTAGAAGGTTCTGGGCTAAACAGATTCAATTCTTCTCCGGCGAATGGGTTTTCGCTGACAAATTCAGCAATGTGTTTCAGTGTATTGACAATTCGGTTATCGCTTTCTTTGAATCGAAGTTGAATGTGTTTGATTGCTCCAACGAAGTTTGAGCGTTCAAAGTCGCGATTAATCCTGGTGATCGCCTTTTGGATGTCGCCAGTCTTTGAATTGAGATCGTTGAATTGCTTGCTCAAATTTCGCAGCAACTGCCCGTAATGCACATTGACTTCACGCTTATACCGGTCAATTTGCCCTTCCTCGACAAACTCTTTGATGTCCTGAGCGAATTCGCGAAACGCATATTCTCCTGACCCAGAACGATTGAAATGAAAATTGAAGATATTGTCCGGGCGAAATTTGCCGGAAAACTCAGTCATGTTTTCAATCAAGATATTTCGCTTGCGCTGAAAATTCTGATCTTTCGAATATAATTGCCGAATGATATACGAAATATCCTCCCTGGTCTCGTCAAAACTTTCCTCGATTTGCTGCACAAGCTCTGCATAAAGTGGAGAGCATTTGAATTGCTGAAATTCTTCCAGGCCTCGTTGCAGTTCCTGCTGTCGGGTCTCCTGTGCGATCTTCCCCTGTTCTTTCTGTTGTTGTTGGGTAAGAAGCTTCTCTTTGGCACTCTGATAGTGTTGCGTAAGTTCCCGTTTTTTCAAGGTCAAGTCGGATTTTTGCTGATCAAACTCAGGAATTTTATCGATATATTCTCGTTTGTGTTCCTGGTACACCGCAATAACGGATTCCTGTTTCCTAATATAGGCGAATTCTCCTTCAACAGCGGCAATCTCCTGGTCAATCGCTTCAACTTTTCGGACATCCACGCCTTCATTTAGCAGCGCATGTCGCTTTTGGGTCTCCAGATCGGCAATGCGCCTTTTGTAGTCTTCCTCAATCTGTTGCTGTTCTTGCGAAAGCTGATTACACTTTTGTTGCAGGTCGTGCTCAATACTCGAACGTCGTTTTTGCTGTTCATCGCGGAGCGCCTGCAACTCCTGAGCCTTGTGTTTTTGTCGTTGGTCTCTCTCATCCTGAAGCTTCTTTTGTTTGTCGCGTTCATCAAGAATCTGTGCATCGATATGGTCGATCTCCTGCTGTTTCTGTTTTGTCTCCTTTTCCTGAAGAACGGTTATTTGATGGCGGGACTGTTGGATGCGGAATTCGTGTTGGCGATCCTCCTTCGTCATTGTGGCGATGGCCTTATTGAGCTTGCCAATCTGATTGTGTTGTCTTTCGATGAATTGCTCGACCTCCTGTCTGATCTCATTGACTGTGATCGTAAATTGTTCATCTAACTGCCGGATGATTTCCTCAAGCTCACGCTTTTGCGTTTCATATTCTTCACGTTCAAGGATGACAGAGTCCAATCTCCCCAGATCAAGATTGAGGCCGAAAAACGTCAACTGATTCGGATCGATGATCGCAGGGGATAAATCTGTTCTGGAAAACAATTCTTTCCGGCAGACTCTGGCAATGGTTGCTTTATAATCAGGGTACGAGGTTTCCAAAAATGCCAGGAATGAATCGTCGGCAATGCGCAGATCCTGAAGAACGGCGTTCAACTGTTCTTGTGCAGCCAGACGCTGCTGTTGATACAATGCTTTGCATCCTTCAATCTTGCTCTCGCCTTCTCGCTCCTTATACTCAATCTCTTTCTGAGCCAGTGCAATCTGACCAGCGTTCTCCTTGACGATGATTTCATGTTGATGCCGCGTTTGATGCACCTCATTGACCTGGTTTTGAAATTCTTGGACCTGTTGCTGAAAAGGGTGGCTGTGCTGGACATCTTTCTTGCGCAACTGCAAATCACGAATGGTTTCTTTTACTGTGTCCAGCCGCTCGTCTGATTGCGTGAACGTGTGCTGATAACTGCTTTCTTTGGATTGGATGGTCATCTGATAGTGCTGGTCAATGGCGCGGATTTGTTGATCGGCGTCTTTGTGCATATCAAGCTTTTGCCGGTCCAGATTGAACACAAGCTCGCGTTGATCTTGCTGAAGTTGGGCGATTTGCGAATTAAAGGCATCCTCGATATGATGAGCTTTTTGGAGAAGCAAGTCTTTTTCCTGTTGCAGGGCACGCAGCGACTTTTCGTGAAAAGCTTTCTTTTCGGCCCGTGCCAGAATCGCATCAATCTGCATCTCCTGATAATCTGCATGATACTTGTGAGCTTTCTTCAATTCATTCTGCACGACACTGAGTCTGCTCTTCACGGCATCATGTTTTTCCTGAAATTGTCGTTCAAGGTCGTGGAGTTTCTGGCTGAGTTCGTGAATCTCTGTGGTAAGCAAGGTGAGCTTGTCTGCAAGATCGTTCTTTTCGATTTCGGCAAATTTGACGCTGCCTCCTAATTGAACAGCCAGCATGTGCTTATCGGCCTCAATCGCCAGGATCGTCTCATATTGCCGGTCAATGTCGTTGGCCATTTGTTCATGGCGGGTGTAAGCATCAATATCGAGCAGATACCCTTCAATTTT
>JAWOJC010000304.1:0-10907 GCA_046484315.1 Smithellaceae bacterium
TCAGCGAAGAAGACTTAAGGCAGGGGAAAGATACACCGCAGATGCGCACCGGGCTCAAGGAACTGTCCAAAGCCAAGCTGATGCTTCTGGAGATTGACCGATCACAGGCGGAAATGATGGTCCTGTGCGCCTGACGCGCGGCATTTTACTTTTTTACCAGCGTGGACAAGCGCCGTTTGCCGCTTCGGCTCTAATCCTGCACCGAAAACAATTTCAGATACGATCCGTAGCCTTCCTTCTCCAGATCCTCTTTCGGAATGAAACGAAGCGCGGCTGAATTGAGGCAGTAGCGCAGTCCGGTGGGTTTCGGTCCATCCGGAAAGACATGCCCCAGGTGGGAATCGGCATGGCGACTGCGGACTTCGGTGCGCGTCTCGAAAAGCAGATGATCCTGCTTCTCTACCACATTTTCCGGCACGAGCGGTTTCGTAAAACTGGGCCAGCCGGTTCCGGAATCGTATTGATCCCGTGAGCCAAAAAGCGGCTCTCCGGAGACGACATCGACATAGATACCGTCTTTTTCATTGTGTGCATATTCGTTCTGAAACGCCGGTTCGGTCGCTTTTTTTTGCGTCACCTCATATTGCAACCGGGTGAGCTTCTTACGGATCGTCTCCTCATCCGGCCTTACATATTTCGTGGAAGGAGCTAAACGAGCACCTGCGTCGTCCCCCCAGTTGCGCCGGATGAAATCTTCCCGCCCCGATCCGCTGCGGTAGTATCGATAGCGCAGCGGATTCTTACGATGATAATCCTGATGATACGACTCCGCCGGATAGAATTCCGTCAGCGGCAGCAGCGCCGTGACAATCGGCTTTTCAAATTTGCCTGATGCTGCCAGGCGCTCAAGGCTTTTCTTTGCGGTGCTTTTTTCCTCATCCGTCGCGTAGAAAATCGCGCTTCGGTACCCCGGACCGCGGTCGCCAAACTGGCCTCCTGCGTCCGTCGGATCGATGTGCTTCAGAAAATAATCGATCACCTGCTCATAGGTGAGCCGGGCCGGATCATAAGAGACCTGCACCGCTTCCAGATAGCCCATTCTCGCGTAGGACTCATAAGTGGGATTTTTCCCTGCGCCGCCGGTATAGCCGGATACCGCCTCAATCACACCCGGCAGTTTTTCCATATCCGATTCAACACACCAGAAACAGCCTCCCGCCACCGTGGCTATCGCCGCGTTACCCAGCGCTTTGTCTCTATCCATCGTCGTCCTCCCGTCCGCCATTTGTAAACCGCATGGACCGCAGCCCATCATCACTGCCGCTGTGATGCAATATATCAGAAACCCTTTCACGGTCCTACCTCCCTTTTTTTAATCGTTTTACCCTCATATTGAGTGTAATGACGATCTGGAGGTCTGTCAAATCCCATGGATCAGGGCCCCGGCAAAGGGAAGAATCAGCGGTTGACGGGATAAAAAAACGGCTGCTCACTTATTGGGTGAGGCAGCCGCGTTTTTTTATCGATCAGAAAATATCTACTTCTTCTTGCTTTTGGCCTTGGCTTCCTTTACTTCGACGCTGGTGGCCGTCATCGTGTATTCAATCGTGACCTTGGAACCAACCTTTAAATCGCCGGTCACCTGGGTGTTCGCATCGCGCGCCAGCTGCCAGTTATCCTTCCCCTTTTTCACCACGATCATCGTGTCGGTGATTTCCAGAACCGGCCCGGTCACCTGGTAGGTTTTGTTTCCCGCAGCAAACGCCACAACGGCTACCAAAACAAATGCACATGCCAAAATCAATACCTTTTTCATTTTACTTCTCCTTTCGAAATTAAAATAGACAGCCTTGCTCAGACTATCGAAACGCGTAATCGACGGCGGCTACCGGACATCAATCTGATCCTGAAGCCTCTCAAAGGTCTTTTGCTTGATGCCTTTCACCTTCATAATGTCTTCAATGCGGGCATAAGGACGACCGGCAATGATGGCTTCGGCCTTCGCCCGCCCGATGCCGGGCAATTTTTGCAGCGCCGCACCGTCTGCTTTATTGATATTGATTTTTGTGCGCGCAAGCGGTGTTGCGCTGTCCGCACAGGCCCGGACCGGCGCCATGACCAGTAAAACCGTCACAACGGAAATCACGCATACCGACAGGATGCGGAAATAAACGTTCGACATCGTTGCCTCTGCAAAAGAATGAATGAATATTTTTTAATTTAAAATTGGTAGATTTGTGTTGTTTTCTACCAGAGACGGAAATCCTTGTCAAATGGATTATTGATCTCTGCCGGGCCGCGTCCCGCATGGCCGCAGTCCGGCAAAAAAAGGCGGGGCTTGACGCCGCCCCTGTTTAAGGCTAAACAATCTCCCTCAGGAAAGGACGAAACGGATGATCTGGAAATACACACTGTTGTGGATCCCCATGGTTTTTATCGCCATCCTCAATGGCATGCTGCGTCAGTACGGCTACAGCCCTTTCATGGCGGAGCTCACAGCGCATCAGGTTTCCTGCGTCACCGGCATCGGTTTGTTTTTTCTGTATACGTGGGGATTGTCCCGGTTCTGGCCGTTGTCCAGCGCCCGGCAAAGTTGGATAATCGGCGGCATCTGGCTTATTCTGACGGTCGCCTTCGAATTTATTTTCGGTTTGTATGCAGCGGGGCATTCGCTTGCCAGGCTGCTTGCAGATTACAACCTCGCAGAGGGCAGACTTTGGCCGCTCGTTTTGGCGGCCGTCGCGCTGCTGCCTTATACCGTATATCGTATGCGACGGAAGAGCGCCTGAGCAACTGCTTGCCGGATCGGAAAAACAGGATGAATAAGATGTGCGACCACGAAAAAGTGAAACTTAAGATTCAATATCCCGCAAGCTGGGTATATAAAATCATCGGCCCCGACCCGGACGTCATCAGACAGATGGTAGCCGACCTGATCCGCGACCGGCAGTATCTGCTCACCGTCTCACGTGAAAGCGCGACTGCCAAATACACCTGTCTGAATCTGGAAATCATCGTCGAGAGCGAATCCCACAGGCTGTCTTTGTATGAATCCCTCAAAGGCCAGCCCTGCGTGAAAATGGTCCTGTAGCGATTTTTGTCCGGGCCGCGCTTTACCGGAATCCGAATATACCGATCACACCGATGACAATCAAATAAACAGCAACGATATAATTCAGCAGTTTCGGCGCGATGAGAATCACGATCCCGGCGACGAGCGCCAGGATGGGCCCGATGGTCAGATTCAATTCCATGTTCATCTCCTTTTCACCCCATGTGCAGTAAAATGCTGTTGAGTTCCTTAATTTCGTCGCGCAGCGCGGCGGCTCTTTCAAACGCCAGATCCCGCGCGGCCTGCTTCATCTCAGCCGTCAGCGTTTTAATGAGGGCGGGCAGATCTTCTTCCTTATCCGGAACGGCTCTGCCCCCGGTATCCACCGGGATGGTGACATAGTCCGCCTCGTAAATGGACCCCAGCACGTTGCTGATCGTTTTTTTGATCGTCTCGGGCGTGATGTTGTGGTCTGTATTATATTGCAACTGGATGGCGCGACGGCGCTTTGTTTCGTCAAGACACGCCTGGATGGACCGGGTGATTTTGTCGGCATACATGATCACCCGGCCGCCGACGTTACGGGCCGCGCGTCCGCTGGTCTGAATGAGCGACCGCTCGGAGCGCAAAAACCCTTCCTTGTCGGCATCGAGAATCGCCACGAGCGACACTTCGGGAATGTCCAGCCCTTCGCGCAGGAGGTTGACGCCGACGAGCACGTCAAATTCGCCCAGACGCAAATCGCGGATGATGCTGACGCGTTCGAGGGTGTGAATATCCGAATGCAGATAGCGCACGCGGATCCCCAGGCCGCCGTAATAGTCGGTCAGATTTTCCGCCATCCGCTTGGTCAGGGTTGTGACCAGCACACGTTCTTTTCGGGCGACACGCAGGCGGATTTCCTCAAGCAGGTCATCCACCTGATGCACAGCGGGTTTAATTTCGATTTCCGGATCCATCAGCCCCGTCGGACGAATGATCTGCTCCACGCGGACGCCCTCTGCCTGATTCGTTTCGTATTGCGCAGGCGTCGCGGAAACATAAATGCGCTGATTGGGCAACGCCTCGTATTCTTCAAACGTCAACGGACGGTTATCCAGCGCCGAAGGCAGACGAAATCCGTATTTCACCAGCGTCTCTTTTCGCGAACGGTCACCGCGGAACATGCCGGCCAGTTGTGGCAGCGTCGCGTGGCTCTCATCAATGATAATCAGCGCGTCTTCGGGCAGATACTCCATCAGCGTCGGTGGCGGCTCACCCGGTTTTCGGCCGGTCAGGTGACGGGAATAATTCTCGATGCCCTGGCAGTAGCCCATCTCTTCCATCATTTCCAGATCGAAATTCGTCCGCTGTTCGAGGCGCTGCGCCTCCAGCAGTTTCTTTTGCGCCTGATATTCAGCCAGCGTGGGCGCCAGTTCCACGCGAATGTCGGCGATGGCTCTTTTGAGATTGTCGCGGGTGGTCACATAGTGACTGCCGGGATAAACGGCTGTTTTGGAAATCGCCGAGATGCGCTTTCCGCGCAGCGGATCGATCCAGTACATCGCCTCGATCGTATCGCCGAAAAATTCCACGCGCAGCGCCTGCTCATCTTCGTAGGCAGGGAAAATCTCGACCACATCGCCGCGTGCGCGGAACGTGCCGCGGTGAAAATCAATGTCGTTTCGCTCATACTGAATTTCCACCAGACGCTTTAAAATTTCATCTCGGGAAACCTCCATGCCCACTTCCAGCGGTACGACCATACCCAAGTAAGCTTCCGGCGATCCCAGGCCGTAGATGCACGACACACTGGCGACGATAATCACATCCCGCCGCGTCAGAAGCGCGTGGGTGGCCGCGTGCCTGAGCTTGTCGATCTCCTCATTGATGGCCGAATCCTTCTCAATGTAGGTGTCGGTGGTGGGCAGGTAGGCTTCCGGCTGATAGTAGTCGTAATAGCTAACGAAGTACTCCACCGCATTATCCGGAAAGAGACCTTTGAATTCTTCATACAACTGAGCGGCCAGTGTTTTGTTATGGGCAATCACCAGCGCCGTGCGCTGCGCGCGTTCAATGACATTGGCGATGGTGAACGTTTTTCCCGATCCCGTAACGCCCAGCAGCACCTGATGCTGCCGCCCCTCCCGCAGGCCCTCCGTCAGCCGCAGAATTGCCTGAGGCTGATCGCCCGAAGGAGTGAAATCCGTTATCAGTTTAAACTTTTTCATATTGAACCGGCATTTGGCGTGCGCATCATGCATCACGTGGTTTTTATGATCCTTCAGATTTTCGGCTTTTGCCTTTTCAAACCTCGTCCTTCCCGTCCCATGCGTGGTCGTTGAGGTTCGGAATGGCCCTGCGGTCTTCGGCCAAAAGCTGCTCTTGCATATCGATCTGTTCGCGCGTTTTGAACAGATAGGCGTCCTCATCGTGGCGGTGCGCCGCCAGCCGCCTGAGCGCGGATTCGTCATACTTCAGGAAATTCTGTCCGGCCCGCAAGGCGCTGTGTTTACGAAATCCGAGTTTGACCAGAACATCCACCCCGAGGCGCACCGACGTGTCGAGCGATTCGCGGTAAATATTTTCCACGCCCGCATCGAGCAATTCATAGGCGTCCAGTCTGCTTTTGGCCCGCACCATCACCGCCAGGTGCGGAAATGCCTTGCGTACACCGGCGATCAGATCGAAATTGATTTCAGGCGAATCAATCGCGGCGATCAGCACTTTCGCCTCATCGGCGCCGGCGCATTTTAAAATATCCAGACGGGTGGCGTCACCGTAAAAAACCGAAAACCCCATTTTTCTCAAGATCTCCACGCGGTCCGAATCGTTGTCCAGGATGGTTGCCGACACACCACTGGCCCGCAGAAAACGGCCGACGGTACTGCCGAAATGGCCGAATCCGGCAATGATCACGGCGTGTTCACCTTCCACCGCATCGGCTTCTTGCAAATCCACCGACTCTCTGGTCCCGAAGCGGGGCAGAATCAACCGTTCGTTGAGCAAAAGCAAAAGCGGTGTGATCGTCATGCTGATCGCCGTGGCGCCCATCATCATGTCGGTTTGCCGCGCGGTCAGAATGCTCAGCTGCGCGATGAAGGCAAACAGGACAAATGCGAATTCGCCGACCTGGGAAAGCCCCAATGTAAAAATCATGTTCTGATCAAAGCTCAGCCGCGACAACCGGCCGGTAATATACAGGACCAGCGCCTTGATCGCGATGATGCCGCAGACCAGCCCCGCGATGAGCAGAGGGTTTTCGGCCATCAGCCGGAAGTTGATTGATGCGCCGACCGCGATGAAAAACAACCCCAAAAGCACGCCCTTGAACGGCTCAATATCACTTTCGAGTTCATGGCGAAACTCACTGTTGGCCAGAACCACACCCGCCAGAAAGGTTCCCAGCGCGGGGCTCAATCCCACCAGCATCATCAGATCCGCCGTTGCGATGACAATCAAAAGCGCCGCCACCGTGAACAGCTCCCGCAGCCGGATGCGTGCGATGAACCGCAAAAAAGGCACAAAAACAAAGCGGCCCGCAAACACCACGGCGTTGGCGGCGGCCAGCAGCAACAGCGTCTGCGCCCAGCCGGGCAACCCTTCCATCAGCGTGGCCTGCCCGCCGGTGGAGGCCCTTGCGCCACCCAAAGCCAGCAGAGGCACCAGCGCCAGAATCGGAATCACGGCGATATCCTGAAAGAGCAGCACGGCAAAGGAACTTTTCCCCGATTCGGTTTTGGTCAGCCCCTTTTCCCGCAGGGTCTGCATCACAATCGCCGTGGACGACATGGAAAGCGCCAGACCGCAGGCGAGCGCCGCCTGCCAGGAAAAGCCCGCCATGAATAAAGCGACAAAGCACAAAAGCGTCGTCGCGCCCATTTGCAGGGCGCCGGTTCCGACAATCAATCTGCGCATCCGCCAGAATGCGGAAGGCGCAAGCTCCAGACCGATCAGAAAGAGCATCATCACCACGCCGAATTCGGCGAAATGCATAATGTCTTTTCCTTCTTCCCCGACAAACCCCAGAAAGAAAGGACCAATGAGAATACCGCCGATGAGATAACCAAGGACGGACCCCATCCCCAGCTTTTTCGCAATCGGCACAAAAATCACTGCGGCGGCAAGATAGATTAACGCGTCATGCAAAAAGGCGGCGCTCATCGCTTTTGATCCTTCAGGGCTAAAAGCCAGTCGTTGCTGTATTCACAGGCGCGCAAAGTTTCAGGATTCATTTCCCCCGCAGCTAAATGGCGCAAAAGCGCATGGTAGGATACGGCATGATCGGCCAGCCCTTCCCTCGTGAGCAGGTGCGTGCCGTGCACAACAAAGGGCGGCAGATAAATCATTTTGCACAAAACGGCCGTCTGCTCAAAGGGAACCAGAAAGTCCCGTATCGTATAACGGTTATGACCGTCTGCGGCATACACCTGCCGGGTACCGCCCGCGGTCAGCGCGACAAGGCAGAGCTTGCCTTTAAGCGCATTGCCCTTTGAACCGTGCGCCCAGCCGTATTCCAGCACCGTGTCCATCCACTGCTTCAAGAGCGCCGGCGCACTGTACATGTAAAAAGGAAAATGCCAGATCATGACGTCATGTGCCCCGAGCAGCGACTTTTCCCGTTCGACATCGATATTGAAGTCGGGATATTCCTCATACAGATCGTGGAACAAGACACCTTCGATGCCCTGGATCCCCGCAACAAGCGCGCGGTTGGTCTTTGATTTTTCAAACCGCGGATGGGCAAAAAGAATCAGGATTCTGTTCATCAGACACATTCCCGGTAAATGGCGGTGGTGAATTTAGAATACGGTCGAGACCGCTTTTTCAAATCTCTTCTTCCCTGACGATTTTCGTTTTAATTTCCGTCAGCAGTTCCTGAAATACGGGCAGGATGTCCGTGCGGAATCGTCCGGCCACGCACAGGTTCATGATGTCATCGCCGACATGCAGTGTCCCTTCATTGATCCAGACGCGGATGTCGGCAATGCCCGGTCGGCCTTTGAAGCGAATAACGGCCTCGGAAAGCGCCGCGCTGTCAAACGACAATTTCATGCCCTGCACAGTCGCCCCTTCCTTGGAGGTCGCGCGCACAACGCCGTTGTGAACCAGAATCATGCCCAGCGCTTCGGGCGGACATGCCTTTTTTATTTCGGTCAGCCATTTTTCGATCATCGCATTTTCTCCGTGTTTAACTCGGTCAGCCGCCGGGAAAGCGCACAGGCCAATGCCGCAATCAGCCCCGTTTCCATATCGGGCGCGAAACGGTCACCTGACGCGTCGCCATTGTTCCAGCTTCCCGCCGTCCGGCCATTCAACACAAAAGGCGCCACCGCCAGGGATTTGACAAAGTATTTACGGCTCGCGGGCAGCAGACGATAAAAAGGCCGCAGTTCCCGATTAACCAGCACCGGCCGGGAGGCATCGGGCAGGAGGCCCGCGAAGGTTTCCGAAGAAACGACATTGAGCCGGTGTTTTAAGAAATCGGAGGCGAGCGCCGCTTCAATCAGGGGCCGCGTGTCTTCCCCCTCGATAAAAGTCAGCCATACAAAAGGAATGCGAAACTCCTTTTCAACTTCGGTCAGAAGCGTTTCCAAAACGCCCGGGATACTGCGCGCGGCGTTCAGGTTCGCTTCGATCTTACTGAAACGCTGAGCGATCTCCTCATTGCGACGCTTAACGTCTTCTTTCTGATTCATGATGATATTCCTTTCCACGAGGCGCATAAAACCACATGATCGGAAGGCTTTTCTTCCTTCCGCGTCGCCAGGTCGATGATGCAGTCGAGTGAACGGTTCGCAAGATCCCGTGTGGCTAGAATATGATCCACGCGCCAGCCGAGATTGCGGCCGACGGCATCCCGCACACGGTAATCAAAAAAGGTGTATTGCCCCGGCTCATCGGGGTGATGCCTGCGGAAAACGTCCGTCAGCCCCCAGGAGACAACATCCTCATAAGCCTGCCATACCTCGGGATTGAAAGACACATGTCCCAGAATCCGCTTGGGATCATGCACGTCAAGCTGGCCGGGCGCGACATTAAAATCGCCGCACAGGATTAATTTCTGATCCGGTTTGTAATTCTTTTGCAGATACGTCTTCAGGCGATGGAGCCAGGCAAGCTTATAGGCAAACTGCGGTTTATCAACATCCTGCCCCTGAGGCACATAAACATTGATCACGGTCAGATCACCGAACTGCGCCACGGCCAGACGGTCGGCATCGACCGGCTCATCGGCAAGACCGAAAGAAACGCGCTCAGGCTTTTGCCGGGAAACAATCGCCACGCCGTTGTATTGCTTGCTGCCGCGAAAAGTCACCACGTAACCCAGCGCCTCAAATTCGGCCGAAGGAAATATAGCGTCTTCAACCTTCGTCTCCTGCATGCAGAAAATATCCGGCTGATGGTCCCGCAGCCAGGGTAAAACGATATGCAGGCGCGACCGGATGGAATTGACGTTGTAAGTGGCGATCTTCAAATGTCCGCAACAGCCTTTCGTGAATTGCCGCCTTATTACCATGACGCGGGCCGGCGCTCAAGATGTTTTCCGCACACTGTAAGGAGCAAATGATCTGTCCGGTCTTGTAGCACATAAACTGTCCGGTTAGAAGTTACCTCACGGAGGTGACAGATGAGGCGGACAGAGATACTACAGGAGATCCGGAAGATGCGATTTAAAGAGATGTATTCAGGATGGCGTCAAGGGAGGCTGAGCCAGGAAGAAGCGGCGCTGGTTTTGGGGGTATGTCCCCGGACGTTTCGTCGTCAGATATGCCGGTATGAAGAAAGCGGGCTGGAGGGACTAAACGATAAGCGACTGACGCAGGCTTCACACCGGAGAGCGCCGGTGGATGAGGTACTGAAACTGACCGATCGATACCATTCGAGCTATCGGGGATGGAACGTGAAACACTTTTATTCGTGGTATACGAGAGAAGGTGGAAAGCGGAGTTACACCTGGGTCAAGAATACCCTGCAGAAACAGGGTATGGTTCAGAAACTAAAGAAGAAAGGCACCCATCGGAAGAAAAGGGAACGCAACCCCTTGCCGGGAATGATGATCCACCAGGACGGAAGCACCCATGAATGGGTTCCGGGCAAAATGTGGGATTTAATTGTAACGATGGATGATGCAACGAACGAGCAGTACAGCGTGTTTTTCGTTGATGAGGAGGGAACCGGAAGCAGTTTTCAGGGCGTTGGCGATGTGATTTTAAAAAAAGGGCTGTTCAGCACAATGTATACCGATCGAGGCAGCCACTACTGGTTTACGCCGAAGGAAGGCGGCAAGGTCAGCAAAACCCAGTTGACCCAGTTTGGTCGGGCCATGCAGCAGCTGGGGGTTACCATGATTCCCGCGTATTCTCCGGAGGCCAGAGGGCGAAGCGAAAGAATGTTTCGCACCCATCAGGACCGATTAGTCAAAGAACTTGCCTTACACAACATTACCACGATGGAAGCAGCCAATGATTATATCAAAAAAGTCTATCTACCGGCTTATAACCGGGAGTTTAAGCGAAAGCCATCAGAGGAAGGAACCGCTTTCATCCCCTGGATTGGAGGGCATCTTGAGGACATTCTCTGCGAACATCATGAACGAACCGTCACGCCGGATAACTGCATCAGTTTTGAGGGAATAGCACTCCAGATTCCGCCGGATAAGTACCGGTGCCATTATGTTCGGGCAAGAGTCAATGTTCACCGCTACATGGACGGCTCCCTGGCGATTTTGCATGGGCCGCGTAAACTGGCTGACTATGATGAAAAAGGAAACCTGAAGGAAAAGGAAAAGAAGAAGAAAAACAAGGCAGCGTAAGTCCGCCGCTCGCCGAAACCGAAGGAAAGGGGCTCCAGGCTCCGCCCCTTTCCTTTAGCATGGTCAAAGCGGACATATCACGTGCTACTAAAATAGGACTTTTCTATTTGCTACTAACAT
>JAWOJC010000320.1:0-2654 GCA_046484315.1 Smithellaceae bacterium
CGCAGCCGGTGGATATGAACGCTTTGGCGCGTGCGCATGCGATGAGCCGACGTACGTTTGAACGCCGTTTTAAAAAAGCCACCGGCGATACACCTTTGTTTTATCTGCAAAAGATAAGAGTGGAGGCCGCAAAAAAAATGATCGAAAGGCAAAACGCCACATTCGATGAAATCAGCTACCGCGCCGGTTACGAAAACAGCAGCCACTTCCGGGAAATTTTTAAAAAGCACACGGGACTTCTGCCGACGCAGTATGAACGATATTTCCGGCATGGTGGATAGGAGAGATATTTTACTCCGCAACGCCTGCAACAGATGCAAACAGACCTCCTTGCGGCAGACCCGGCAGGTTGCAGCTGCCGGAAGATTCATTCGGGAGGTTTTCGACGACATCGGGCTTTTCATTTTCTTGTTCTTTTCCATTTTCCCGGTTGCTTAACGATGCTTGATTTCAGCCCAACAGTTTCATAAAAACGGGCCCGGCGCATGAAGGACCAAAGATTTTGCATGCTTTTCATTCGTGCATACTTTTCATATTGACAGGCAAGAAAAGGTTCCTTTATAATCCCCGCCAAAAGGTCCTAAAAAGGGCCGGTTACATTTTTTGCCAGGATGAAGAAATTATGAACCACCCAAACGAAGAGCATGCCGATCAGCAAAATTATTATGGTTATGTAGAATCCAAAATTGCCACCGAAGTCACGCGCCAGACGCTGGTGTTGGTGCTGGCAGGCGGAGAAGGCTCCCGCCTGGGAGAGCTGACCAAGTGGCGCGCCAAGCCCGCCGTCCCTTTCGGGGGCAAATACCGGATGATCGACTTCCCTCTTTCCAACTGCGTCAACTCGGGGCTGCGCCGCATTGGTGTTCTGACGCAGTATAAAGCGCATTCGCTGATCCGCCACCTGCAGCAGGCCTGGAGCTTCATGCGCGCGGAAATTGGCGAGTTTGTAGAGATCATTCCGGCTCAGCAGCGCATGGGCAAAGAGTGGTACAAGGGAACGGCAGACGCGCTGTACCAGAATATCGATATCATTCACCGCCATTCGCCGGATTATGTCCTGGTGTTGGGCGGCGATCATATCTACACCATGGATTATTCCAGAATGCTGATGCAGCATGTTCGATCCAAAGCGGACATGACGGTGGGCTGCATTGAAGTGCCGCGCGAGGAAGCCCGCGATTTCGGGGTCATGTCGGTTGATGAAAAATTGCGCATCACCCGGTTTACGGAAAAGCCTGACGATCCGGAAGCCATGCCCGGCAAGCCCGATACGGCGCTGGCCTCCATGGGCATTTATGTTTTCTCGACCCAGTTTTTGTACAACACCCTGACGGAAGATTCCAAAAATGAAAACTCCGCGCATGATTTCGGCAAAAGCATCATCCCGCCCGCCATTCACAACAGTCAGGCGATGGCGTATCCTTTCCGCAACAAAGATGGCACCATGGCTTACTGGCGCGACGTGGGCACCGTGGATGCTTACTGGAAGGCAAACATTGAGCTGTGCGCGGTGGAACCGGACTTGAACCTTTATAACAAGCAATGGCCGATCTGGACCTACCAGACCCAACTCCCGCCGGCAAAGTTTGTCTTTGATGATGACACCAGGCGAGGTGAAGCCATCAATTCGCTCATCAGCGGCGGCTGCATCGTCGCGGGCGCGCATGTGGAGCACTCCGTCATCTTTTCCGCAACCCGCATCGAAACCGGCAGCCTGGTCAAAGACAGCGTTGTTTTGCCGAATGTTTACATCGGGAGAAACTGCCGTATTGTACGCGCCATTATTGACAAAAATACGATCATTCCCGACAACACCGTCATTGGTGAGAATTGCGCCGATGACACTCGACGTTTCCATATCAGGGAAGAAGGCATTGTGCTGGTGACACCTGAAATGATGGGGCAGGACCCTATGTTTGACAACAAATCGATCTGCCGGGTTTGATCATCAGACGATTGGGGGTTTTTCTTCAGCCGATCTTGAGCCAGACTGCGCTTAAGCCCGCAAGGTCAATCTCCAGCAAACCCTCAACCAGCGGATAGCGCTCGCCAGTCAACTGACAGATGGCCGTGCCTGCCAGCGTACTGCGCAAGGCCTTTTGGTGCGCCTCCGGAAACAACGAATGCCTGCTTAGAAAATCAAACACAACCAAACGCTGCGCATCCGATCGATTGACCGCCACAAAATAAACACCGTCTTGTGCGGGCCGCCCCAGCGCATCTACGCCACCCATCACATAACGCAGAATGCCGATGCAGTCGGCATCCGGGGCAAAAAATACCGCCTGCCCTGTTTGCAGCGCATCCGCCGCCTGACGCAACTGCGCCAGACGCTGGTAATCACGCGTCAGATCATACGGGGCCTCGGCAAAAGGGGCCCGGTTGAAGGGATCGAGAAAACCGTTCATGCCTTTTTCATCGCCATAATACAGACAGGGAACGCCGGGAAGCGCATATTGCAGGATGGCCGCCAGACGATGGAGCTTTGCGCCCTTTTGGTTTTGCCGGTCGGTGATGACAAAAGAGGCCTGCTGCTGACGGGTGAGCTCATGAGGATCCATTTTGGTGCTGCAAGCGGTGCGAATTCGCTCCACGTCATGCGACGACAGAAGATTGGTGAGGACATAGTACATCGGACGGGGATAATTCGCGGC
>JAWOJC010000328.1:0-6178 GCA_046484315.1 Smithellaceae bacterium
GACCGTGAGCGTTCTGACGCCCGCCCATCGCGGAAGCGACGTGAAAGTCGTTCCGGCTATGGATCTGTCGCTTATCGAATCCAACTGCGTCACCTGCGGCCAGTGCATTTTAGTCTGTCCCGTAGGCGCGCTCTACGAAAAAGACGACGTGGATCTGGTCTGGAAAGCACTTCAAGACCCGACCAAGCATGTCATCGTTCAGGAAGCACCCGCCATCCGCGCGGCACTCGGTGAAGAATTCGGTATGCCCCCCGGAACGCTCGTCACCGGCAAGATGATTGCTGGCCTGCGCCGTCTGGGCTTTGACAGAGTATTCGATACCAATTTCACCGCCGATCTCACCATTATTGAGGAAGGTAATGAATTGCTCAAACGCGTCAAAGAAGCCGGCGCGCTGCCGATGATCACGTCATGCAGCCCCGGCTGGATCAAGTTCTGCGAACATTTTTACCCGGATCTGCTGCCGCATCTTTCGACATGCAAGTCTCCGCAGCAGATGTTCGGTGCACTGGCCAAAACCTACTATGCGGAAAATGAAGGCATCGATCCCAAAGACATCGTCTCCGTATCGATTATGCCCTGCACGGCCAAAAAGTTCGAGGCCCAGCGGCCGGAAATGAATAGCAGTGGATACCGCGATGTGGACTATGTGCTCACCACACGCGAACTGGGCCGTATGATCAAGGAAGCGGGCATCGATTTCGAAAACCTGGCGGATGAAGACTACGACGCACCTATGGGCGAGTACACAGGCGCAGGCACCATCTTCGGCGCGACCGGTGGCGTCATGGAAGCGGCGTTGCGTACGGTTTATGCAGTCGTCACCGGCGAGAACCTGCCGAACCTGGATATTACCCCCGTACGGGGGCTGGAAGGGGTTAAAGAAGCTTCTGTGAAAGTCGGCGCACTGGGAGACGTTAATATTGCCGTCGCTCACGGTTTGGGCAACGCCCGCAAGCTGATGGACCGCATCCGCGAAGGCAAGGCAAATTATGCTTTCATTGAGGTGATGTGCTGCCCGGGCGGCTGCATCTCCGGTGGCGGTGAACCAATTCCCACAAACAATGAAATCCGCATGAAACGTTCAGCCGCCCTCTATGCCGACGACGGCCAGGTTCAGAAGAAGCGCCAGTCTCACGAAAACGAATCGGTCAAAAAACTCTACGAGAAGTTCCTCAAAGAGCCGCTGGGACACAAGTCGCATGAGCTTCTCCACACCCATTACACGAAACGGGGCACCGAAATGCCTCACAGAAACGATGAATAGAATTTTACCCGTTTAGTATCAACCCAAGAGGTTTGCCCGTTTTCAGGCAAACCTCTTTTGCTATTCATGGTTAATAATCGCATGTCGGACTTTCGAAAAGAAAAAGATCTCTTGGGTGAAAAAGACATTCCCGCCACGGCGTACTGGGGAATCCATACGCTTCGCGCCTGCAACAATTTTCGTTTAAGTTCATTGCAAGTTAACCCATCATTGATTCGGGCGCTGGCTCAGATCAAGAAGGCCTGCTCACAGGCCAATGCCGAAACGGGCTATTTACCTTCTGAAAAAGCCGATGCCATCGAAAAAGCCTGCGATGAAATTACTGCAGGACAGCTATCCGATCAGTTCCCCGTTGACGCCCTTCAGGGTGGAGCGGGAACCTCAACCAACATGAACCTCAATGAAGTGATCGCCAACCGCGCCATCGAGATTCTCGGCGGCATCAAAGGCGATTATTCGGTGGTTCATCCTCTGGAAGATGTCAATCTTCATCAGTCCACCAACGATACCTATCCCACCGCCATCCGAATCGCCGTCATCTATCGCCTGCGGAACCACGCAGCAGCCGTGGCGACGCTTCAGGGCGCCTTTCAGGAAAAGGAGAAGGCGTTTGCGTCCATCGTTAAAATCGGCCGGACCGAATTGCAGGAAGCCGTTCCGGTCACGCTTGGCGCGGAATTCTCCGCTTTTGCTGAAGCCATCGGGCGGGACCGCTGGCGGACCTTTAAATGCGAAGAGCGCCTGCGTGTGGTCAATCTCGGCGGCACGGCGGTAGGAACAGGCCTGACTGCACCTCTAAACTACATCTTTCTGGTCATCGAAAAGCTAAGAGAGGTCACGGGCCTGGGACTTTCGCGCGGCGAAAATCTCATGGGCGAAACGGCCAATATGGATGCGTTTGTCGAGGTCTCAGGCATGCTTAAGGCGCATGCCGTCAATCTGATCAAGATCTCCGACGATTTGCGCCGGATGAATCTGCTGGGCGAAATCCGTCTACCGCGTCTGCAGGCCGGCTCGTCGATCATGCCCGGCAAAATCAATCCAGTCCTGGCCGAAACTGCGATTCAGGCCGGCATCAAGGTCATCGCCAACGACGCAATCGTGACGGATGCAGCTTCACGCGGCACGTTTCAGATTAATGAATTTCTGCCGCTTCTGGCGCACGCGCTTCTGGAATCACTCGACCTGCTTTCTGGCATCGACACGCTTTTGGCTGACCATATCCGGGGAATCGAGGTGGATGCAGAGCGTTGTGCCTTTTATTTTGACCATAGTCCGATGATCATCACCGCGCTTTTACCCGTCATCGGTTATGATCGCGCGACGGAACTGATGAACGCGTTTCACGCCGGTCCCGATAAGAACATGAAAACCTTTCTGGAAGAAAATCTCGGCAAGGAAACGGTCGCGAAACATCTCGCTCCGTTCGCCCTGACCGCTTTGGGGTATAAAGACCGTGGATAAAACACCAAAAGCCAATCGCCTGCATATCGCGCTACTGGGACGCACAAATGTCGGGAAATCAAGCCTGCTGAATCTGATGCTGGGCCAGGATATCGCCATCACCTCGCCTGTGGCCGGAACGACGACGGACGTGGTTGAAAAAGCCATGGAGCTTCTGCCGCTTGGCCCTGTGCTGTTCCTGGATACGGCGGGCCTGGATGATATTTCGGAACTCTCCGGCAAAAGACTGGAAAAAACAGCCGGGGTTTTTGACCGCGCGGATGTGGTCATCCTGGTTGCGGAAGCGAACATCTGGACGGATTACGAAGAGACCGTTCTGACCGAATCCGCAAACCTGAATCTCCCTGTGCTGATTGTAATCAACAAGGTTGATCTGAAGACGCCATCACCCGACAACATGCAATTGCTGACGGGCAAATCCCAACGCGTCTCGTCTGTGTCCTGCAGCGACCTCACGAACCGCGACCGGTATCTGGACGAGTTGAAGCGACATCTGATGGAGATGGCGCCCGCCGATTTTATCGCCACACCGTCGCTTATTGGTGATCTGCTGCCGCCCGGCTCCACAGCAGTTCTGGTCATTCCGCTTGATTTACAGGCGCCCAAAGGCAGGCTGATTCTGCCGCAGGTACAGACCATCCGTGACATTCTGGACAATGATGCACAGGCGCTTGTTGTCAAAGAACGTGAACTCGCTCCGGCGCTTGCCAATTTCAAAACACCGCCCGTCATCGTAGTGACCGATTCCCAGGCCATTCTAAAAGTCACAGCCGATGTCCCCAAAGACATTCAAGTAACGACTTTTTCCATTTTGTTTGCAAGACAAAAGGGCGACCTTTCCGTCATGGCGGCAGGCGCCGCAGCTATTGACCAACTCAAACCCGGGGACCGCGTGCTGATCGCGGAGGCCTGTTCGCACCACGCGCTTGAAGACGATATCGCCCGCGTCAAGATTCCACGCTGGCTTCGTCAGTATGTGGGGGGCGACTTGCAGATCGACACCGCCTGCGGTCGCGACTATCCCGAGAACTTAACCGATTATAAACTGATTTTTCACTGCGGCGCCTGCATGATGAACCGGCGCGAAATGCTGACCCGGCTTCGCAAGGCCAGGGAGGCGGGTGTGCCGGTGACCAACTACGGCGTAGCGATCTCGTTTTTGCAAGGCGTTTTAAAACGAAGTCTCGCCCCCTTCCCGGCGGCGCTGGCGGCGTTTGAGCAGCAGACGCACAACCAATCGGTGTCATCATAAGTGCGCAACGTCCCCCGGTTAATGTTTGCATATTTGTTCCCGACCCCTGTCAATCACTCTATCCGCCTGAATGGACGAATTATGTGTTGACAAAAGCCGGTTGATGGCGATATTGAAAATCCCAGATGAATATGGCCTGAGAGAAAGGATGGCTCTGATCTCGAGGGAAGTTTGAATTCTTTCACCCAAAGGTTTGATTCTTCCCGGATCAAACCTTTATTATTTTATGGATAAACGCATCGGCACCATCACTGTTATCATCACCGACCGGACCAGTCAGGCGCTGAAGGTGAACCAGATTTTATGCGACTTCGGCGAAATGATCATTGGACGCATGGGGCTGCCCCACGCACCTGGAGATCTGCACATCATAGCACTCATCGTGTACGCCTCGACCGACAAAATCGGCTCACTCACCGGAAAGCTGGGCGCTCTGCCCGGCGTCTCCGTCAAAGCATCTTTAACCAAAGTGTAAGGATACTCATGAAAGATTTTATTGACGACAACGCTATTTGGGCCCTGCTGGACCGAACCCAAAACCCTGATCCACTGCATGTTCGCGAGATCATCGACAAGGCTTGTGAACTCAAGGGCCTTTCCCCCGATGATGTGGCCGTGCTGCTCCAAACGGAAGATGAAGACCTTGTTGGCGCGATCCTTCAGGCGGCACACAAAGTCAAAGAAGACATCTACGGCAACCGCTTAGTGCTCTTCGCGCCCTTATATGTGGCCAACCACTGTTCCAACAATTGCCTGTACTGCGGTTTTCGCCGGGATAACCTTGAACTCAACCGCGTGGCTCTCACGATGGATCAGATCCGAAACGAAGTGGAAGTGCTCCAACGCGAGGGACATAAGCGTCTGCTGATGCTGTGCGGAGAGCATCCGTCTCAATCGAGTCTGGACTACTTTATCGAAGCCATTGAAACGGCCTATGCCGTTAAAACGGAGCATGGCGGCGAAATCCGCAGGATCAACGTGGAGCTCGCACCGCTCGAGTTGGATGAATTCCGCCGCCTGAAGAAAACGGGCATTGGCACCTACCTGCTGTTCCAGGAAACCTATCATCACGAAACGTATAAAAAAATGCATCCGTCCGGGCCGAAAAAAGATTACGCAAATCGCCTCACCGCCATGCACCGCGCCCAGGAAGGCGGCATTGACGATGTGGGCATCGGCGCGCTCTTCGGGCTGTATGATTACAAGTTTGACGTCCTGGGCCTTCTCTTTCACGCGCTACAACTGGAGAAAGACTGCGGTGTGGGCCCACACACGATTTCCATTCCTCGGCTCGAACCCGCCTTCAACGCGCCCGCGGCCATCGCGCCGCCAAGGCCGGTATCCGATGCCGATTTCAAAAAGCTCGTCGCGATTTTGCGCCTGGCCGTTCCCTACACGGGAATGATTCTAACAACACGTGAAAGCGCCACGCTACGCTCGGAGGTCTTCGCCTACGGCGTTTCTCAGATCAGCGCAGGCTCCCGCACGAATCCCGGCGGGTATTCCGACAAAACCAGTGATGCGTTTCGCGCCGCGCAATTTAACTTAGGTGATACGCGTTCCCTTGATGAAGTCATTCTGGACATTACGAAGCGCGGCCACATTCCCAGCTTCTGCACGGCATGTTACCGCCTGGGCCGCACAGGCAAGGATTTCATGGATCTGGCCAAGCCCGGCCTCATTCAGAAATTCTGTCAGACCAACGCGGTGTTCTCCTTCAAGGAGTATCTGCTCGACTATGCCACGAAGCTCACGCGCGAAGAGGGAGAAAAACTCATCGCGGACATGCTGGAAAAATCATTTAAAACCAAACGAAAAAAGATGGTGACCGACCGACTGCAAACCATTTTGGAAGGAAAACGAGATGTCTGTATCTGATCGGATTGAAAAACTGCTTTTAAAGGCGGAAATCGGCAAACCGCTTACGCGCGACGAAACCATCGAGCTTTTGAAGATGCCTGGCGATTTTTCTGAGGATCTTTTCGATGCCGCCGACCGCGTCCGAAAAAATGACGTAGGCGACGAAATCTATTTGCGCGGCATCATCGAATTTTCGAATTTTTGTGAGCGCAACTGTCTGTATTGCGGCCTTCGCAAGGGCAACACACAGGTTGAGCGCTACCGCATGACCGGCGAGGAAATTCTTAAAACAGCCGAAGACATCAAGAAAGCAGGGGTTTCCACCTGTGTTTTGC
>JAWOJC010000042.1:0-4608 GCA_046484315.1 Smithellaceae bacterium
CTGATATCGAATTCGCCGGCCAGTTGACTGACGGTCCAGTTTTTTTCGTCGCGTGGAGTGGGCATGCCATGCGCCTGATGTGAAGTTGACGTTAACGTTAACATTTCATGGGGGTCGATCGCATGTCAACAGGAAAATGGTCAGTTCCTGTTCGCCACCCCGGCGTATGCCGGGGGAGTTTCTGGGCCGCGTCCATCCCGGGATTTGGGGTGCACTGTTGTGGCACTTAAACGTCAATGCCATTAACTTAAGCGGATGCTGTGGGCGGGTGTAAAACCCGCCCCTACGAGGTCTGGGCAGGACGACACGCAACTGCAATAAACGGGCGGTGTAGGGGCGGGTTTTACACCCGCCCGGATGGAAGACTGAAAGCCTTAAGTCAACGGCATTGACTTAAACGGGTTGCCGGTGGCATCGACCGCCTGCCCGGCCCGCGCCGGGTTCATTGCATATCGTTCAGCCGGAATTGCTGCCCGACTGTAACGACATTTGACAATAGCGGTCATCTGAAGTTATTCAATGAGGCCGTGCTCGTACGTCTATTCGATTGGTAATTGAATATTCAATTTTATAATAACTATAGGGAAACATTGCATGAAGCTTAGAAACTATGTCCGCAACGAATTCGGAAAAACGGACACGCCGGAAAACACCATAAAAAATATCGCCGCCGGGTTTGGCCGGATGGGCTACGATATTCGTTATATGCCCTTTCAGGTTTCAGAACAGATCCACTGGTCACAGATTTGCGTCGATGCCATTCAATTGCAGTGCCAAGGCAAGGGCCTGACACCTGAGCTTTCCAAGGCGAGTGCGCATGCCGAATTGGCCGAACGGTTCAGCGGAGGGCTGTTTTTCCAGGACTTTGAAGAGCAGGTACGCTTCAACATGCCCGCCCTTTACAGCCGGCAAGTCAACCGCTTTTTAAATTACGAATGGCTGGACGGCTATGTCAACAGCCACCAGGACGATCTGAAGGACGATCACCTGTCCATCGAAAGGTTGCTGTGCAATCAGCCCCACCTGTATCCATCAGACATAGAAAACATCAAAAACAGCCAAATGGCCAGGCATTGGGTGGACGGTTATTCGATAATGCAGGATAAAACCGTCAAAGTCCCCATCAATTTTATTGCCTACATCAATGCTTCTAACGGCATGGCCGCCGGCAACACACTGGAAGAAGCGCTTATCCAGGCCGCTTGTGAAGTGTTTGAGCGGCATACCCAAATTCAAATCATCAAACCTGAGAAGAACGTTCCCAGCATAGACAAAAACACTCTAAAAAATAGTCTATTGAAGTCTATGCTGACATTTTATGAAAACCAAAACGTGGAGATCATCTTAAAAGATTTTTCCATGGGAGGACGCTTCCCGAGTATCGGTGTGCTGTTCATCAATCACAATCTTCGTCCCGGACGACTGGAGCACAAAATTCTTGTTCCCGGCGTTTCCTTCAACATGGACGAAGCGCTCAGTCGCTGTCTAACCGAAGTCATGCAGGGCCGTGACACACTCAAGATGCCGACCCCCAATCTGGACAGGCCGGTTCTTCACCGCTCTCGTATCGAAAACCTCTACCTGCTGTTCAAGTGCTGTATCTCTCAGAAAGATATTTCCTTCCTGGAAAAAGGCGACATCACCCCTTACAGGGACAGCCAGAGCGAAAATATCTTATCGGAAATCGAAGCAATCAAAAAGATATGCCGTGCACTTGAAACCGACTTCATCGTTTTGGACCTCACCCATCCGGTGCTGCAATTCCCCGTAGTGCGGGTCGTCCTGCCGGGCATTTCGGACTTTCTGCCGTTTGTACACAAAGATATTTTAACGTCAGTTGACACCAATCCCGATTCCGCCTGGCGCGGGGAAAATTTTAAAAGTGTGATGAATTCATTTTTCAATCCTGAATGAGCGCGCGGATAGCATATCAATTTAACAAGAAAGTTTTATTTTGGTGAAGCAGATCTTCAAATTTCCCGACTGGCAGTGGCGGGCTAAAGAAAAAACCCTGAGCCGAGTGGCAGTTTATGTCCTTGAGAAATCCCAAACCCTCCAACGTTTCCACGCCTTCGGCAACAGCTTTAATCCGGAGTTTATGACACATGCCAATAATAGATGAAATGATCGCACCGTCTCGTCCTTTCAAATCGGCGTTTCGAATAAACACCTGATCAATTTTTAACGTATCAACATGAAACAGCTTTAAATGGACCAAGGACGAGTACCCTGTACCGAAATCGTCCAGAGAAATCTTGATCCCCATCTCCTTTAGCTCCTTCATTATGGACATCGCCCTGTCGGTATCGCGCATCATCGCGGTTTCGGTTATTTCCAGCTCAAGACAGGCAGGGTCGAAATTGGTGCTCTCAAGGGCATTTTTTATTGTATCGATCAGGTGGGGATCGAAAAACTGACGCACTGACAGGTTGACCCCCAAACAAAGATTCCCGAACCCTCGGTCGTGCCATATTTTTCCTTGCCGACAGGCGGAATGAATGACCCAACTGCCAATCTCGATGATCATTCCGGTTTCTTCTGCCAATGGGATGAAATCTTTGGGAGAAACCAGGCCCATCTCCTTGTCGTTCCAGCGGACCAAGGCCTCCATTCCGGCGAGCCGGCCATTATCGATATTATATTGTGGCTGGTAGTATAGCTGAAACTCATTTTTCTTAATCGCATACCGTAACTTGGTCTCCAGGTTAATACGTTCCTTGGCTTTTTTGTTCATTTCCGAGGAATAATACCGAAAGGTGTTTTTACCCACCTCTTTGGCTTTATACATTGCCGCGTCTGCATTTTTGAGCAGGGTTTCAACGTCTTCTCCGTCATCAGGGTAAAAAGCGATGCCGATGCTGGCCGAAATAAAAATTTCTTTTTCCAATAACTGGAAGGGCTCCCTGAAAAGGTTCAGTATTCTTTCAGCTATGCCTGTGGTCATCTTCTTGTCGGAAATATCCGGGATTATATAAGTAAACTCATCTCCACCGATACGTGCAAGATATTGCGAAGAATTTTTGTTGTCTAAGTTTATGACGCCACCGGGCCTACCAATGATATCGCTGTGCCGCAGGGACTTTTTCAGGCGTTTGCCCACACCGGCCAAAAGCATATCGCCTGTTGAATGTCCATAAGAGTCATTCGTCTTTTTAAATTCATCCAAATCGAAAAAGAAAACCGCTACCGAGTTGCTATTTCTTTTCGCTCTATTTATTTCACGGTTCAACAGATCCAGAAACAAGGGTCTACTGGGCAGATCGGTTAAAGAATCATAATAGGCCAGGGTTTCGATTCTTTTTTGGCTCTTTTTCAATTCGGTTATGTTATGCGATATGACTACAGCATACGATGCTTCTTGGCCAGAAGTAAAACACGGGGTGTAGATGGTCTCGATATAGTTAATTTCATTTTTATTGAACTCGTAGGCCGCTGTGTGTGATATTGTTTTTCCGCTAAAACATGCGTCCAATTTTTCTTTAATAATGTGTTCGAATATCTCTTTGCCCCAAACATCGGCTACTGTGCGATTAAGGATCTCTTCCTTTTTTAGTCGGCGGGCCCTCATGAAGGCGTTTGTAACTATACGGTAAGTGTATTTTCGATCGATAAGGGTGATGGAATCAAGGGAGGCATTGACCATTTTTTTGTATAAAGACAGTTCGTGTTCAAGTTGTTTGTGAACGAGATCATTTGAGTTCATTTTTGGAAGGCCTCATATCCAGAAACATGTATTATGGCTTTTTTTAATCACCTGTAGGTATTAAATACCAGAAGACATTTGATTTTTAAAGATTTTATAGGATGGATTGGTTTTTTTCAATGCATGCAGGTAACGATGTTTTTGGGTTGCCTGCGATTCGGATGACCAGCGGGCCGGATGGCCTGCGGGCGAGACTGTGCAGCAAGGCTTCTTGAGACGTTTGCCCGCAGACCTTCATTTAGGGCGTCACGATAGGGAACATCCCATTCGGCGCTGTGAAAAGGGAGAAAAAGCGGATCAGGTCGTCGGTGCTGCCGTCGATTTTCAGTTCGCCGGATGCCGCCGCTTCAAACATGGTGGTCCGTCGTGTGAAGATCCGGACATACAGGTCATGGGTCAGTTTCAGGGTGGCATTTGCGTTTGCATCCGGATCTTTCCGGTAGTGGTGTAAAACGCTATTTTCCAGCCGAAGAACATAACTCTCATCGCGATCGGTAAAAATAAAATTGATGGTGAGGTTTTTTCCTTCCGCTTCGGGACCGTTCAATCGGACTGCCATGACATCGAAGAAGCTCGGGATGGGCATCTGCCGGACAATCTCATCGGCATTGGCAAGTCCGGGGGCCTTGGGTATACCGTGGCACAATTCAAAAGCCCCGGTAAGGTACACATCGCGCCAGGGGCCTGATTCGGATTGATACCCTAGCTGATCATAGGTTTTGGCCAGCAACGCCCGGGCCGGTTCGTTTTTTGGATCGGAAAACACCAAGTGATTCAAGACTTCCGCGACCCAGCGGTAATCTCCTGCATCGAATGACGCCTGGGCCTTTTCGAGCAGATGGTCCGGGCCGCCCATAAATGCCACATACCGTGAGCCCGCCTCAGCCGGCGGAAGCGGGTTCAAG
>JAWOJC010000129.1:0-12713 GCA_046484315.1 Smithellaceae bacterium
AGATCCGTGATGATAATAAAATCATGGACTATCTCAGCCACCATCTGGTAGCGCGCGTTGCTTTGCTCGAGCGCCTCTTTGGCCTTTTTCTGCTCTGTGATATCACGGATAATATGCACAACGCCGACGAGTTCGCCTGACTGTGACTTGACGGGGTCCGCTATGACAAACAGCACGCGGTCGTCCATCACCAACTCCATGGTTTCCCGCGTCGCGCTTTGTCGCAGACGAACCAGCGGACAGTATTCGATATGCGTTTTCGTGTGATGAACGATCTCGAAGCACTTTCGCCCCTTGAGCGCTTTGATGTCCTGACCGCAAAATTCGGCAAAGGCCTGGTTGTACTGCGTCACGGTCCCGTCCAAACTCAACAGGGCCACGGGATCAAGCATCGCGTCAAAGGTGGTGCGCCACTTGTGGCTGGCCAAGAGCAATGCCAGATCGGCCTGCTTGCGTTCGGTAATATCGATGATGTTTCCATACACCCGGACCACATTCCCGTTGCGAATCTCCGCCTGACCCATGGTGCGAACCCACTTCGGCGTGCCTCTGGCCGACGTGAAGCACAATTCCAGATCATAGCTTCGCCCCCGGGATATCGCCTCGGAAAAAGCATCTCTGATAATTTCGCGGTCCGACGGTTCGTAAAATTGGATTACCCTGGAAAGATCATTGGGATCATAATCCGCAGGAACTTCATAAATATGGTAGGTGCCCTCGCTCCAGGTGATCCTTCCGGTGGCAACGTCATATTCCCAGCCGCCCGTTTTGGCAATGGCCTGCGCTTCGTTGAGAAGTTTTTCACTTTTGCGCAAACGCTCTTCGATGCCTTTGTTTTCGGCGATCTGACCGCGCAGCAAAACAGTGCGCTCCTCAACCATGTGTTCCAGGCGTGTCTGATATTCACGGTTTTGTTTGCGCTGCGCGCGCTCCGCCAGAATGACAGTCAGCATAAAACAGAAATTGTTGAGATAATCGACATACGGCGCAAACGCGTCGGCGTCGGCAAGTTCGATGAGGATTTCGCCGCGGTTGATATCGCCTTGCACCAGCGGAAAGCGCATACCGGTCGATCCGGGATCGTCTCCCTGCTCCGGTTTGTAGTGGACGGACGCCACGCCCGGCATATCGGTCAGGCCGCGGCACACAAAACTGAAAATGGATCTTTCATCAGGCAGACCGATCAAAATACTCTGCATGAGCAACAGTTGACCAAGCGCCTGAGCCTTGAGCATGGATTTCTCCTTCAAAATTGCGAATGCCGCGGTGTCCCTCAGGGATTCAGAAAAGCTTCGGGACTGATGTAAAACGGATTGCGTACCACCGAGCCCCGGATCACCATCAACGGGTGAACTTTTAAAACATCCATAATCATTGCGCCGTCGAACAGGCGCGCGTCGTACTGACACACAGCGGTCACCGGGCATTCCCGCTGTAGCAGACTGACTTTGCATTCATATTCCAAAAGACGCGAACCGCCGGATATATGCTGGATTTCAGCCGCCATCTCGCCGATCACACGGGCGGCGCCGTATCCCTGATCCAGGGCATCGAGGTAGTAATCGCGCAGCATCTTGATCATGTGATCCGGATCGAAGCGCTGATTGATGAAATACGCCTCCGAGGTGCCGGAAATTGAAAGCATTTTAGAACTTATCGCCTGCCGGTAAGAGACGCCGCAATCATTTAAATGCTCTTCAATAGCGCGTTGATCCGCAGAGTCCGAAAAGCAACAGGTGCGCTCCCCGGCCTGCAAACCGCTGACGAGGAAGTTCAAAAGGGAATCGAACCGTTCGGAATCGTCGCTGAATATCTGGCAGACATGGACGCCCGGCTCAAATTCCTGCCGGGTAAAACCAAGAGAAACGGGCCTGTGCTGCTTATTCATCGGTCTTCCTCTCATATGGTAAATTTGAGTGAGTTCTGCTATGTGCTATGGGTATCGGCATAAAGACGCAACATCTTAAACGGAGGCCCAAAATACCGCCGGAGAAGGGTCAGCCACGGAAAAAGCAACCCGGTCGGTTAAAAATCGATGGATTTTCAACCGGATAAAAGAAAAACACCTGAACCATGAAAAAGCGAATTCTCATAACCCTGGCCGTCATGGTCATCCTGGCGACCGGGGCGCTGACGACGGGCTGGTTTTTTGTGTCTCATCAACTTTCCCGTCTGGAGGCCTACCGCGACGAGATCACGGCCACCCTTCAGGCCGCGCTGCACCGTGAGGTGACGTATGAAAAAGCCCATGCCTCTTTGACGCTTCGCGCCGGCCTGTCTTTGCAATTCGACAGCCTGGTGATCCGCGAACCGGATGCATCCGCCGATTGGGTGAGTGTGGATAAAGCTTTTTTCCGGGCGGACCTTCTTCCCCTGCTGATAGGCCGTGTCAGGCTAAGTGAGATCCTTCTCAATCATCCCCGTGTGGCACTGCGACGAAATGAACAGGGCGCGTTCAATATCGACGATCTTTTGAAACCGGCGCCAGAATCCGGCATGACATGGTTCATCCGGAAATTGACGGTCCATAACGGTGAACTCATCTTTACCGATCAGGCCGCGACTGCCAATACCCATGTCACCACACTTTCCGATCTGAGCTGCCGGATTGAACCCCGCCTGTGGAGACGCACGTCCCACATTCGCCTGACCGCCACGCTCGAAGAGGGCAAAAACACAGCGCAATGCGCACTGTCGGGAACTTTCCGGCCCGCGCCTTCCGGTGAGCCGATCACTAAGGGCTCGCTTTCCGCCACCTTGAAACTGACCGGAACGGACCTTCGCCACTGGTTTCCGTATCTCAAAGAGATAACACCTTTTTCGAACATGGCCGGACGCCTCGATCTGGAAACCACCGTATCCGGCACGCTGGATCACTTCGACATGACGGGGACCCTTGAAATTCTTCAACCGCGACTGACCTATCCGGAGGTGTTCGTCAACCCGCTTACGCCGCAGCGCCTGACCATGCACTACATCGTGGCGCGCCAGGAGCAGGAGGTGGTGGCCGACATCATCCCTCTGACGCTGGACGGCTTCAGTGTGACGGCACGCTTGACCCTTAGAGATCCGGACGCGGATGATCCTTTTTTGGAAATCACCGGTTCCTCCTCAACCCTTTCGAGAAAGAACGTCGCCGCCTATGTTCCCTGGGCGCTGATCGGCCCGGATGTGACCGGCTTTGTAAACGAACATGTTACAGGGGGCTTTTTCCGGCTGATTGATTTGAAACTGGCAGGCCGGTTGAGCCAAATTGCCGCCCTGAACGAACCGGAAAATGCAGAGGTGCTGTCTTTGCGCGCCCTGGTGGAAAAGGGCGTTTTTGCCGTTACAAAAACAACCCCTGCTTTTCATAATATACAAGGCACACTGGCGCTGCAGAACCGGCAGTTCAGTTTGCAAAACATCACTGCTTTTTTCGGCAATTCTCCCTGTGAATTCGAAGGCAGCATTTCCGATTACGCAGGTCGCCAGCCCCTGATCTATCAGGCTTCGATGCGTCTTTTCCCCGGTCGACAGGAAGTGGTCTGGCTCATCGGAGACGCCTATGCCTCCGAGCTGGCGTTCAAAGGCCGATCCACGCTGCATCTTTCCGGCAAGGGGCCGGTCGACAAATTTCGCATCGGCGCCGACTGGGATCTGACCGGCGCCGATTACGCGTTTCCCGGATGGCTGGAAAAACCACACGCCCGCCCCAACCGGATTTCCGCCGACATCCTCGTGACCCCTGACGCCCTGAACATCACCACGTTCCGCTACGACCTGGCGCCGGCGGCGCTTTCCGGCGAGGCCGTGTTTCGCTTTGACGGAAAGAAACAGGCAACTCTGCGCATTTTTTCCGACGCGCTCACACTGGCTGATTTTGCCCCGATGCTTCCGCCGGTGCGCGACTTGCATCCCGCGGGTGTCTTGTCCGCCGACGTCACAGGCCGGGGCGATCTTTCCGATTTCGGGTCTTTTCGCTGGCGCGGCCACGTGTCACTTGCGGATGTTTCTTTTCAGCCCTGGAACACCGCACCGCTGGTCCGTAAACTGACGGGCAGGGCCGTTTTCAAAGACAGCCGGATGGCAACATCATCTTTCGAGGCCGATTTTGGAAAGAGCCGTATCACGGGCGGCTGCGGCGTTGAGGATTTCCGCAAACCGATGCTGGTCTGCTCTTTTGCGACACCCTCGTTCCACAGCGAAGACGCGGGCCTTACCAGCACCGACGACGACGTGACACTGACCGGCGTCAAGGGACGTATCGCGCTGGGGGAAGGCCGCCTGCGGCTCGACCGCCTGTCTTTATCCGCCGGCAAGTCCCTGTTTCGCCTCAAGGGCGAACTGTTCCTTGGAGATGCGCCGAAAGTGGCGCTGTCCGTTTTTTCACCGCATATCCACGTCGAGGATATCACCCGCCTCGCCCGGCTGAGTCTACCTGCGCACGAAGATCAACCAACACCCCCCGTGAATCTCGAAGCAACCCTGCGCGCACGCAGACTCTCGCTGCCGGGGGCCGATCTCACCAATCTGGCCGCGTCTGCAAGCCTCACGGATAATCTTTTACACATCGATAAACTCCAGGCGGACCTTTTTGAGGGAAATCTCCGGGCCGAAGGCTCCATTCTGTTTTCGCGGGAAGGCGAAAATCAATACAAAACCACTTTTTCCCTCAATCGTGTCTCGCTGGAAAAGGTGGAGACGCTTCTGGAAACAGGCGGCCGGGTGATCACGGGCAGCCTGTCTGTTTCGGGGAACCTGACAGCCTCGGGCAATGATCCGGAAGCGCTGAAAAAAACAGTGGCCGGCACCCTGTCGGCGCGCGCCGAAAATGGCGTTTTGAAAAAGTTTGCCGTTTTGTCAAAAATCTTTTCCGTCCTTAATGTGGCGCAACTGCTGCGCCTGAAGCTGCCGGACATGGTGAAAGACGGCATGCCCTACGACGCCATCACAGCGGATCTTTCGCTTGCCGACGGCGTTTTCTCGTCGGAGAATTTTCTGATCGACAGCAAAGCCATGCAGATATCCGCCGTGGGAAAAGTGGATGCGATCAAACAGGAAATCAACAGTACCGTCGGCGTGCATCCGCTGCAGACCCTGGACCGGATCGCCGCGCGCATTCCCGTGGCGGGCTGGCTGCTCACCGATGAAAACAGCCGCCTGGTCACAGTCCACTTCAAAGTTGAAGGCCCGCTCGACAACCCGAAAGTAGACCCCATCCCGGTGCAGTCGCTGACCCGAGGGACACTCGATATTTTCCGCAGGCTCTTTGAACTGCCGGAAAAACTCGTCACGGACACGGGCGATGTGCTGCTGGGACGATAAGGAGGCAACCTGAACATGGAAAAACAAACCGATCACCATCTGGTTTTCATGCCCGGACTCGACGGGACGGGAAAATCGTTTGAACCGCTCCTGCCCTTCCTCGCGGCGGATGACCGGATCACCATTGTCCGCTATCCGGCCGACCGGATCCTGTCTTTTGAACAAACCGTCTCCTGCGCGGCCGCGCAAATGCCAAAGGACATCTCCCCTGTGATTATCGCGGAGTCGTTCTCCGGACCGGTGGCCGTCCGGATGATCGCGTCGAATCAGGTTGCCGCCCGCGCGCTGGTTTTATGCGCGACATTTGCCCGTTCGCCGCATCCGTTCCTCTGGCGGATTGTCCGGGGCCTCGGCTTGCCTTTGCTCATCCGCCCGGACATGCCCAAAATCTTTTTCCGGTTTGTCATCGGGGAAGACCGATGGATAGATGACCTGATGCCTTTGTGGAAAAAGGTTCACGAGGATGTGACGCCCCGTGTGATGGCGCACCGCCTGTCTTTAATCAATGAGGTGGACGTCACGGCGGATCTGGACAGCCTTACCCTGCCATGTCTGTACTTACAGGCGACCCGGGACCGGATCGTCCCGGCGTCGTGCCTTAAGGATTATCAGCGCGCCATCCGCCATTTGCAGGTTGTTTCCATGGCAGCCCCGCATTTTATCCTGCAGGCAAAACCGCAAGCCTGCCTGGATGCGATATTTTCTTTTCTGCGCCGGCAGGCCGCCTGATTTTTGAAATTTCCAATTTACTTCACCGGCTGCGCCATGCTATGGGTTTCCCCCATAAGACGCCAAACGATCCCGTCGGATAAGCCGTTTGATGCGTCTTTGTGGAGAACCTCTCCCGCATTCCATATTTTAAAGCGAGGTAAAAAATGAAGCGACTGTGCGTTTTATTGTTATCATCGGGGATTTTCTTAGTTTTGTGTACTCAGGCTTTCGCGCTGGATGTGAAAGTCAGTGGCGAATTTGTTGCGGGCGGCCTGTATCTGGACAGAACCACTCTCAAGAAAGACACGGCAGCCGACGGGCCCTCCTCGGCCTTTTATTTTCAGCGCCTGCGGGTCAAAACGGATTTTGTGGTGGCCCAGGGACTGACACTGATCACCCGGTTTGACGCGATGGAGCGAACTTGGGGCGCGCAGCGCTCAACGCCCGGGACGGCCCTGGACACGATGTCCGCCGGATCACGCGCGGAAAATGAAAACCTGGCGTTTGACTGGGTTTATCTAACCTACAAATCGCCCGTCGGCCTGTGGCGTGTCGGCTACATGAACGACGGCGCCTGGGGAACGGCGTTTATGGACACATCCACCCCCCGGGGAAAAATCGCCTGGGTTTACAACACATCGCACTGGATGTTTACGCTCCAGATCGCCAAAATGGCGGAGCGAAATTATTCTGCGACCGCGCCCGGCGTCACGGCATCGGATCTGGACGGAGACAAGTATTGCGGCGCCTTCCGGTATACATGGAACGGAGGCGAAGCCGGAATTCTTATCGGACTGGGACGCGACGCGGGCAACAAACCGGGGTCCGGCGGCTATAAAAGCATTTACAACAATTTCATGCCTTACGCCAAAGCGCAAATAGGACCGGTGAAGCTACAGGGCGAAGTGATCTATTTTCAAGGCAAGCTCCGGGATTATGAAGACAACGCCTACGCCCGGGACGTCCAGTTCGACGCGCTGTCCGGCTGGGTGGACGCGACGGCACAGCTGGGGCGCTTTTACACAGGCGGCACCGTGGCCTATGTGGCAGGCGACGACCCGGGAACAACCGACAAAGCCGAAGGCGATGCGATGCGCAATAACGGAGGACGCGACTGGAGCCCCTGCCTGATCATGTGGAACGAGGATCGTAGCTACCGGGCGGGCAACATCGACGGACACAACAACGCCAGGCAAAGCTCGCCTATGTACAACGCCTGGTTTTTCCAGATCCGGGGCGGTATGAAGCCCACTGAAAAACTCGACATCCTCGCGTCGCTGTCCTACGCCAACGCGGACAGGAAACCGACGTCCGCCTGGCTTTACAATGATTACGGCTACGAAGTGGATTTGACCGCGACCTACCAGCTGACCCGGAATCTATCCTACCTGCTGGGTGTAGGCTACCTCTTCACCGGGGACTACTACAAAGGGGAAAGTCACGCCAACAGTCTTTCCAATGATTACCTCGTCCTCAATAAACTGACCCTCACCTTCTAGCGCAGCTCAGAGGCAAAACATAAAAAAGCCCGGCGGGATTTGAAATACCGCCGGGCTTTTTGTGATTCAGGATCTTTGGTGTTTGCCTTAGTAAACTTCCACCTTATACTTTGCCTTGAGGCGTTCCATTTCGCTGGAAACAAAGGCCTCACGATTCTGATTGTCCAGTCTCATGGCGACATCGTCGCGAACGTCCTGGAGCGCCATTTGTTTGGCAGGCAGCAGATCCGTCACCCGGACAATATGAAACCCGAAAGGCGTTTTAAAAGGTTTGGACAGTTCGCCTTTTTTCATGCCGAAGACAGGTCCTGAAAATTCCGGGACCATCTGTTCGGCCTGGAACAATCCCAGATCGCCGCCTGTGGCCTTCGTCTCGGTGTCATCTGAATATTTTGCGGCAAGCTTGCTGAAATCAGCGCCGGCGACAAGCTCTTTGTGCACTTTTTGCGCTTTGGCTTCGGCGGCCTTTAACCTGGCGGGCGTCGCGTCCGGTTTACATTCAATGAGAATATGCTGCGCCCGGATGAACACCGGCGTGAGATATTCGTTTTTGCGCGCCTCATAAAACGCTTCGATGTCCTTGTCCGAGGGGGGCGTCAGCGCGGCGATTTTTCTGTTGATGTATTCCTGCAACAAAATGGAGTTTGTCATATCTTCGATGCGGACCGCGATATCCCGGTCTTTATCCAGATTCATCTCCCTGGCTGCCGCGCCGGCAATGAGCACCTGAATCAGGCTTTCCACATATTGTTTTCTCTGTCCGGGATCTTTGAGCTGCTCCTGAAGCTCAGGCGGATACCCTTTAATGCGGATATCCAGATCTTCGTTGGTGATCACCGCATCACCCCAGCGCGCGACCACGTCTTTCGGCTCGCCGCCGGCCGTCCGCCCCGTGGCGGCGACGCTTAAAACGAGGATAACCGCCACGACCATCGACACGATCCACGCGGGTTTAAAAAAATACGTCCCTGTACGAATGCTTCTTTTCATGCCTTTTCTCCTTTTTGCTTCGAAATGAATATCATGAGGCTCCTGCCCGAACAGGGCGATGGATCAACGACCAAGATTGGAGTCCTCTAGCACAAAACACAGGGGATGAAAATCGCATTTTTGCCGCCTCCAAAGCGTGTTTTAGGGGCAGATATTACCCGCGGTCACCTTCGGGCTGATAATCACTTGACTTTGCTTTTCATCTTCCTATAAATAGAAAACCGCTGCGCCGGACGTCCTCATGGATCCATCACGCGCATCGGGTCATCGGCAAAAAAGGATGCTGTTCCCGTCTCACGATACGTCTCGAAGAAGGAGCTAGCCCATGGATACCGGCACTTTTATCACCGTCTACAATGTCATTCTTTTTCTGGCGGTAATTGTCGCCACCTGGATTGTCGCCGTCACCTGGCGCTGGCGCCGGGTTCCCGGCTCGACATCGCTGATGATACAGATGGCCGGCGAAGGCATCTGGACATTATGCTACGCCCTCCAACTGTCCGGATTTATTCACCCCGCCTCCCAACCCAATTTCTGGGGCAAACTTCTTTTTGTGGGCGTGGTCATGGTCCCCGGCGCGTTTCTGGTCTGGGTGGCCCGCTATACCAAGCGCGACGCTTGGGTCAATTCCCGGACGATCGCGCTTTTGTGCATCGAACCGGTCGTCTTTAACCTGCTGATCTGGACAGACCCATGGCACGGCTGGTTTTCCGGCACCTATACCACCACAGGGCAGCTGGGCATCGCCTTCTGGCTGCACACACTTTATTCCTATGTGCTTTTGATGATCGGTGCCGTCATGCTGATTCTCAACTGGCTGCAGATGCAGCCCGCCTACCGCAAGCAGGCCTTTTTGGTTTTGCTGGGCCTGCCCATTTCCACTGCGGCCAATGTTGTCACGGTGGCTTACCTGATGCCGCAGCTGAGGATTGACCTCTCGCCTTTGGGGTTTCTGGCCGCAGGCGCCATCTTCACCTACGCGCAACTGCGCCACCGTCTGTTCGATATTCTGCCCGTGGCCCGTCACAAGGTAATGGACGGCATGCGCGACGGGGTCATGGTGCTCGACAACGATGATCGGATTATTGATATGAATCCCGCCGCCAAGGCCATGCTGGGAACCTCTTTGAGAGCCGCGCAGGGCATGTCGGCCCAAACCGTCATTCCCGCCTGGCAGGAGTTTCTGCGGGAAGGCGCCGGCAATGAGGATGGCAGCATCGAATTGCTTATGGAAACGGATGACAATCGCCATCTGGATCTAACCCTGACTGTCATGCGCGACCAGCGCAGCCAGCCCGGCGGCAAACTGATGATTCTCCGGGACGTGACCCACGTCAAAAAAATTGAAGACGACCTGCGCCTGACGAACCTGCGCCTCACGCAGAAGCTCGGCGAAATCGAATCCCTTCAGGCCAAACTCCAGGAGCAGGCTATCCGCGACCCGCTCACCGGCCTCTACAACCGGCGGTTTTTGGAAGAAACGCTCAGCCGTGAACTGGCGCAGGCCTCGCGCGCCCATGAACCCATGAGCCTGGCCATGCTTGATCTGGATCATTTCAAAAACATCAACGACACCTATGGTCACGATGTGGGCGATTTGTTTTTAAAAGCCCTGGCCGACATGCTGGAGAAACAGACGCGCGGAGGCGATGTGGCCTGCCGCTACGGCGGTGAGGAGTTCATTGTGGTTATGCCCGGCGCGCCGCTGGAGATCGCCGCCGCACGTATCAACGAATTCCGGCAAGCCTTCGGCGCCGTCAAAATCAATGCCGGGGGGACATCCATCAGCGCCACCTTTTCCGCAGGTGTCGCGGGTTTTCCGCTGCACGGCGCAGATGAAAAAACCATTATCACCACCGCAGACCACGCCCTTTACGCGGCCAAGGCGTCCGGCCGCAACCGTGTGATCGTCGCCCAGAGGGAATTTCTGTAACATGGCACAAAAGCGTAAATCCGTTTCGTCCAAGGAAGCAGGCGGCACCGTCTCATCCTCCTCCAATCTGGCCTGGCTGGTCCTCGTCTGCTTTTTTCTGTCGGGGATGACGGCACTCATTTATCAGATCGTCTGGATGCGTTTCATTTCGCGCGTCGTCGGCGGCGCGCCTTTTGCGGTCAGCACCATCCTGGTGGTTTTCATGGGCGGCCTCGGCCTTGGCTCCTATCTGGCAGGTCGCGTCGCCGACCGGATTGCCGGCCATCGGCTGATCAGCACCTACGGCTTTCTGGAGCTGGTCATCGGCCTCTACGCGCTTTTTGTTCCCCTGCTGCTGTGGGTGCTCAAGGTTTTTTACGCCTCTTTCTACGATCATCTTTTCGAGTATACCCTTTTTTACAATCTGCTTATTTTCGCAGGCACCCTGCTGGTCCTTTGCGTTCCGGCAGTCTGCATGGGCGCGACCCTGCCTATTTTGTGCCGGTTTTACGTCGGTCATCTCGATGAGCTGGGTACGAATTCCGGACGGCTCTATGGCTTGAACACCATCGGCGCGGCCGCGGGATCGCTTCTGTGCGGTTTCTGGCTGATCGCCTCTCTGGGCGTCTGGGGCGCCATGATTCTGGCGATTGTGCTCAACGTCGGCATCGGCCTGGTCTGTATTCAGGCAGGCTACAAGCAAAAACCACTGCCCGCCGCACCCGTTCAACCGGCACCGCGAAAAAAAGATGCCTCGCCTGCCATCATCGCGCCCGAAGGCCTGCCGTCATCCCAGGGCACCGGCGCGCTGATTATTTTCGCCGTGTCCGGATTCTGCGCGATGTCCTACGAAGTCCTCTGGACCAAACTGCTGGGCTTGATCATCGGCCCGACCACTTACTCTTTCACCATTGTCATCGTCACGTTTATCGTCGGTCTGGCCATCGGCAACCTGGTTTTCGGCGTTTTGGCCGACCGCGTCCGCCACGTGTTCAGACTGTTGGTGATCACCCAGGTGCTCGCCGCCGTTTTCGCACTTGGCGCAAGCCAGCTGATGGGTACAAGCCAGCTTTTTTTCGCGAAACTTCTTTTCGATTTTTCCGGTTCCTTCGGTCTGCAAAGCCTGATCAAGGGGCTTTCACTTTTCGGATTCATGATATTGCCCACCTTCTTTCTGGGCGCGGCCTTTCCGCTCACCGTCAAGATTTACACCCGTTCGCTCGATCGCGTGGGCCGCTCCATCGGAGAGGCCTACGCGACCAACACGCTGGGCGCCGTGACCGGATCGTTTTGCGCCGGATTTATCCTGATCCCCTTTCTGGGCAAGGAACTGTCCTTGAGTCTGGTGGCCGGTCTGCAAATGGCCGTGCCGCTGATCGTCGGCCTGATCGTCTGGCCGGGACCGGACCGCGCGCCTTGGGCTCGCTCCGCGATGGCGGCAACGCTGGTTGCCTCTGTGGCGCTGTGCTTTGCGCTGCCGTCCTGGAATCGCCTGGCGCTCGCCACTGGAAAATATCACCGCTTTGAAGAAATGCGGGTGGCCGAAATTCTGGAAAACGGACCGGGGCTGATGACCAGCCTCTTTCGCGGCGCGAAGATTCTGGCGGCTCTGGAAACAGGAACACTGGTTTATTACGGGGATGGCATCGGGGGATTCACCACCGTTTTAAAATATCCCGGCCCCTTCGGGGACGAGGAATACTCCCTGGCCAACAGCGGCAAAATGGACGCCTCTTCGCGGGGCGACATGAAAACGCAGACCCTGCTGGCACATTTTCCAATGCTTTTTTCCCAAAACTCGAAAAACGTCATGGTGCTGGGGCTGGCCTCCGGCATCACCGCGGGCGAAGTGCTGCATTATCCGGTCGATCGCGTGGACGTGATCGACATCAACGACCGGGTCTTCGAGGCAGCGCACTTTTTCGATCCGTGGAACAACGGCGTCCTGGATTCGCCGAAAACGCGCTTGATTCTGCAAGACGGCATCGCGCATCTAACGCTGACCCGAAACACCTACGACGTGATCATCTCCGAGCCGTCCAATCCCTGGATGGCCGGCATGGCCTCTTTATTCACGCACGATTTTTTCACGCTGGCCAAAGACCGGCTGAGCGACCACGGCATCTACGTGCAATGGTTTCACTGTTATCAGATGGACTGGAACACGTTTGCGCTGGTGGGACGGACATTTGCCGATGTCTTCCCGAATGCCCTCCTGGTAACGGCAGAACCGGCCGGACTCGGGCGCGACTATCTGTTCGTCGGCTTTAAAGGCGAAAAGGGACTCGATATGC
>JAWOJC010000222.1:0-3186 GCA_046484315.1 Smithellaceae bacterium
TTTATGCCATTGCAAAATCGATAAACACATCGTGTGTAGAGAGCGTCCTGTTTTCGAAAATAGATTTCGGCCATCAGGCGCATGAAGAAGAAATCCTGTATCGAATCGGACCATTCGATATGCACTAACTAGGAGGAACAACTATGAAAACCATTGAAAGAATGGAGTCTGAAGTCCGCACCTATTCGCGATCATTTCCCGTCTTGTTTGACAAGGCAAAAGACGCGTTTCTTTTCGATTCGGACGGTAACCGCTATATTGATTTTTTCGGCGGCGCGGGAACACTCAACTACGGGCATAATAACAGCCTGATGAAAGCAAAGCTCATCGAATATCTCGAACAAGACGGCATCGTTCACGGCCTGGATATGGCCACCGTCGCAAAAATCAATTTGCTCGAAAAGATGGAGTCCATCATTTTGAAGCCCAGGGGCCTTGATTACAAGGTACAATTCACCGGCCCCACCGGCACCAACGCGGTCGAAGCAGCGCTTAAACTCGCGCGCATGGTGAAGAAACGCTCCAATGTGATTTCTTTTACCAATGGCTATCACGGATTAACCATGGGATCGATGTCGGTTACGGCCAACGCCTACTACCGCGACGAAGCCTTCATTAACCGCTCGGATGTTTCTTTTTTGCCCTTCGACGGTTATCTGGGAAAAGACGTCAACACGGCTACCTACATGCGTCGCTTTCTGGAAGACAATAGCAGCGGCGTCGACATTCCGTCCGCGCTGATTCTGGAAACAGTACAGGGCGAAGGCGGTATTCGAGTAGCATCCGACGAATGGCTGCGCGAAGTTGAAGCCATCTGCAGGGAATATGATATTTTGCTCATCGTTGACGACATCCAGGTAGGCAACGGTAGAACAGGGGATTTCTTCAGTTTTGAAAAATCCGGCATCAAACCCGATATTGTCACCCTTTCCAAATCCTTTTCCGGCTACGGAATGCCGATGTCTCTTCTGTTATTCAACCGTGACCTCGACATCTGGAAACCGGGCCAGCATACAGGCACCTTCCGCGGCAATAATCTGGGATTTATATCCGCCGCAATCGCTCTTGATTACTGGAAGGATGATGTATTCTCGAAAGACATCTTCAGAAAAGGCGCCATCCTCGAAAAACGCCTGAATGCGATGAAAGAAAAATACCCGCAGCTTGAAGGCGATGTCAGGGGCCGCGGTCTCATCTATGGATTCGCCGTTTCGCCGCCCCAAATCGCGCGCGAGATTACTGCCGAATGCTTTAAAAACAAACTGGTCATGGAGCTTGCCGGCGCCCGGAATAACGTCATTAAATTCCTTATGCCGCTCATCATTCCCGACGACGTCCTCAACGAAGGCCTGGACATCCTCGATGCCGCTATCGACACCGTCCTGAAAGGACATGAATAGGAGCTGCCATGTTTATCCGTACAATTGACGAGATCAGGAACACGGAACGCGAGGTGTTCGCAGAAAATAAAAACTGGGTCAGCCGCAGGCTTCTTCTGAAAAAAGACGGTATGGGCTTTTCATTTCATGAAACGATTATCTTTGCCGGCACCGAAACCCACATCTGGTATAAAAACCATCTGGAGGCCGTGTTCTGCGTGTCGGGTGAAGGGGAAGTCGAAACCATCGCAGACGGGAAAATCCATCGGATTGCACCGGGAACCCTGTACGCCCTCAACGAGCATGATGATCATCTCCTGCGGGCCGGAAAGGAGGATGTGCGTCTTTTGTGCGTTTTCAATCCTCCGGTCACCGGCATGGAAGTCCATTTGCCGGACGGGTCTTACCCGCCGGCGGAATAACGGATTCAGCCCTCTGCTTTTTTTTCCGTCAGAAGCGCGATCATCTGATCCGGATCGTTCGTAGGCAGCGCGCAGGTGAAGTTCGTGCAGACATAAGCCGTGGCCTTTTCATGAATACTGGAATAAGGCTGCACGTAAGGTGCAATGGTTTCAATGCCGGTCTGCGAAGAAGACGCCGGGCGGAAAAGGATTACCTTATTAGGCACAAAGTTTTTTCTCAGCGCCTGCAAAAGCTTCCGTATGTCCTCTTCATCCGTACCACCGGCAATGATCACCTCGCTGGACGGACCAATGGCAAAATCAAATCCGGCGAGAAATTGCGTGAAAGCCGTCGGTGCCGCGTCCGCTTTCGCGCAAAAAGCACGATATATTTCGTGCGCGCTTTCATCCATCTCGACATCTCCGGTAATCCGGGACAACCGCAGGGTATTTAGAAACGACACGGAATTGCCGGACGGAATCGCGCCGTCGTAAAGCTCTTTGGGTCGCATCAGAAGCTTTTCCGCATCCCTAGCGGTAAAAAAGAATCCACCGTCTTTTTCATCTTTGAAATAAGCAGACAATTGAGACTGATACGTCAGGGCTTTAAATAAATAGCGCGTGTTGAATGTTGCCTCATAGAGTTCTAAAAGCGCCCAGATCGTGAAAGCATAATCATCCACTTGCCCGTGAATGGCTGCCTCGCCACCCCGATAACGATGCAGCAGTCTGCCCTCTTCTGTTTGTAAAGACCGAAATATAAAATCCATGGCATCCACGGCGGCTTGCGCGTAGGCCGGTTCATCGAATACCTGCGCGCCCCGGGCCAAAGCCGCAATCATCAGAGCATTCCAATCCGTTAGAATTTTATCGTCCTTATGCGGATGCACACGCTCTTTGCGACACAAAAATAGTTTTTCCCGAATTGCCGCCATCTTTGTGAGCGTGGCTTGCAAATCATCCTCTTCGCCTGTGAAAGGTTTCAGATGCGGTATAAAGGAACCCGCGGGGATCTCCCGCATCCCGTGCACAGAGGCATCATCAGCATGCCTGTAGTGGGATAAGAACAGATCTGCTTCGTCTTTACTCAGAACATTGCGGACGTCTTCCTCCCACCATAGATAAAACATACCTTCCACGCCTTCGCTATCCGCGTCTTCAGCGCAATAGAACCCCCCTTGCTCATCCTTCATATCCCTCAGGACATAAGTGAATATCTCACGGGCATTGTTTTCATATTCTTTTTTACCGGTCGCCGGGTAAAGTATGTAAAACTGAAAGAGAATCACCGTAATTGCACTGGAAGTTAATAAAAACCCATATCCTTGTGGTTCAATACTGTGGACATCACGCAGATATACACTGAGAGAATTGTACATCTGCTGGTAGACCAAACCCATTAACAT
>JAWOJC010000223.1:0-16393 GCA_046484315.1 Smithellaceae bacterium
CGGGCAGAGTTTCCTCAAACGCAGATCCGTTGGATAGATGTGAATCAGATGAAGAAAATCATTGAAGCGCAGGCGCCGGCGATTGTGGATTTGCGTACGCCTCGCGAGTTTGAACAGGGGCATATCCCCGGCGCGGTCAATGTTCCGGTGGATGATTTAAGAGCAAACCGGACCTTGCTTGATGCGTATAAAGATAAGCCACTGTTGCTGTATTGCCGCACCGTCAATCGAACAGGTCGGGTGCTGTGGATGTTGGAAGGTCGCGGCTTCAAATTGATCTATGCCTTAAAAGGCGGTTATGCGGAATACCGTCGCTTACATGGCAACTGATGATTCCTTGTTGTTTTTTGAAGAGACGCTTCAATGGCGGGCGCTTAGAACATTTAACGGGATCAGGACACGTGTGGCCTGATCCCATTCTTGTTTCCGGCGACGCAAAGGTCTATTTCAAAACCCTGCTCAGAATATCTCTCGATTCGTAAGTGGTGTAGGGCTGATCCTGAAAGGATGAAAAATCGGCCATTTCCGAGTAAATGATCAGCGATATTTTGAAATCTTCAGGATGGTCGGATGTGTGAACTCGATCATGTCCCGCTTGGTCGCTGGTGATGATTTGTTTCGGCGGATGTAACCAAAGGAATGAATAGTAACAGGATTAAAACAAGTTTCCTCATCAAATGTCCTCCCCCATCATCAATCGGTTATCCCGAACAACGACTCGATAGTTATCATATCCAATCAGAGAATGCAGCCTGCTTGCGCAGTAGGGTGTTTCATTGTACGATCCGCAAAGCGGGGTGTTTGCTCATCGGCATGATGATTGTGTGAAGGGGCGCTCCGTTGCGTATTGCGGGAAGATGCTAGGCATATCAAAAAGGCCGACGGCGGTATTGAACCGTCGCCGGCCTTTTTATGTAAAATAAGCTGAATTTCATGCCGGCAGATATTTAAACGATACACGCAGTTTTGCCCGGTATTCGGCTACTTTGCCTTCTTCGACTCTCATATCAAGTTCCTTGACTTCGGCGATCCGGATTTCTTTGAGGCTTTTAGCCGCCGTTTCCACGGCAGATCTCGCCGCGTCCTCCCATGATTTTTCGCTGCTTCCGATAATTTCAATAACTTTATAAATGGTGGTCATCGCTTATCTCCTTTCCGGTTAAAGGGTTGAAAAGTCTGTCAACATTATGCACCGATTTTACGACCGGCAGTGAGTGGTCGCTTGAAAGCAGATCTGCCTGAAGCCACGGATGGCTTAATTCAGGCCGTCAGGAAAGCACGGTCGGCAGAGGGAGGCACGTGAAAGGGCAGGAAAGGTTCAGAAACGAAACCGGTATTTGCACCGGATTATCAAGTGTCATCACAATACGGAGAGGGCCTTGGCGATGGTAAAAAATATCACGCTAAGGTCAATGGCCGCATGAAGAACAATTGGTCGATGAGCAAGAAGAACAGCCGGAGCTGGCGGACGAACTGGTGCTGACGGAACCGCCGGAAAGCAGGGCAGCGTATTTTCCTTTTCCGACTTTAGAAATAATTTTCCTGGTTTTTTTCGATTTGCATTTGGGGCAAACCGCATTGGGTTTTTCGCTTAAGCTCAGAGTTACCACTTCAAATTCTTTCTTGCATTTATCGCATGAATATTCGTAAATCGGCATATTTCAACATCCTCTATTATTTTCAGTAAATCTAGGACTTCAGAGTGTAAATGTCAAGTCCGTCATCAAAAAGTTGTGCAGGGCATCGATTTGTTTTGCAAAAAACGGGCTGATTCCAAAGTCATGATTATGTCCCAAATGATCAGCCGGGTAACCGGTGAAAGAGTGTCGGAATCTTTTACAATTCAAATGCTTGCATGAGAGAAATGTCTTTATATTCAGGTGAACCAAGAAATATTAATATAATTAATACAATGGCATGTATTTATTTACAGTAAGGTGGCAAATGTTGGCCCACTATGTGCTATTAGGAGAGAAAAAAATGGGGGGGAATCTTATGAAGAAGATATCTGCAATTTTAGCCATGATGGCTTTTATGATTTTGGCCGGAAGCGCATTGGCAGCGACACAAACGTTTAGCACAAGCCAAGGCGGCTCTCTTGAACATGGCAAAGATTACATCTGGCAATTGAATACAACTCTTCTAGATAGTGACGAAACGATAGTGAGTGCCCAATTGCAAATTCTCGGATTAAACAATTCACCAGAGCCGGATAGTGATTACTTGAACATCTATCTGTTAAATAATCCTTACTATTATAACTATCGTAATTTACCGCCTTGGTCTGATAATGAGTTTCTGACCCAGTTTTCGGATACCAATTGGACGGGGAGCGTGAGGATTAATAATCCTGCGGAAGATTTCATCTATATTCTTGACGCGCAGGATATTGCATACCTGACTAACGCTCTTCTTGATGGTCAGTTTGCCATTGGTTTCGATCCCAATTGCCATTACGACTATACCCGAATTACTTTTGCCTTTGAAACGGAGAAAACACCTGCTCAGGCTCCCGAACCCGCTTCAATGCTTCTTTTCGGGTTGGGCCTTTTGGGTCTGGCGGGATTTGCCCGACGTTTGAAAAAATAGCGATTTTCTTATTCATTTGGATACGAAGAGGCGGGACCCTGATTTGCATGTCCCGCCTCTTTTTTTATTTTCACAGTCGCTAAATGGAGGATTTTGTCGTCTGGTGTGATGGCGGATGACCGCTCGTTGCTCATTATGGTAAACGGATATCGATAGATGTCACTGTCGGAATTCTTTACAGTGGCTTTCTTGTACGGTGATCCCCCGGTTTCTCTTCGGAAATATAATCGTTTAAATGTCAATAAATACGAATTGATGTGAAATGTATGACAAATAATGACGGATGTGGCATGTCGTATGCAAATGACAGTCAGCAGAATACTAACCGGAGAAGAAACTGATGAAAAGAATATTGGCTTCCACAATTATGATGATGATAGTGGTTTTTGCAGGGACGGCGTTGGCGGCAACTTACGATTACAGCGATGCCACCGGTTATGGTTTGGCCTCTCATACCAACCCTAGTTGGCAGCGCCTTGGGACATCATGGACTACAGAGAATCAACCCACTGGCGTTTGGGAGGACGGCTCTGACGATGGTGTGTTCTGGTCGATCAACGGCGGAGCGTTCGGGCATGATGAAATGACCGTGGGCGATGAGGTTACTTTTAAGTTTGTCATGTATAAGCAGAAATGGGGGATTCATAGCTATGATACCTTAAAGGTTTGGATCGACTGGGGGAACAACGCCAATTTCAGTGATAACGGCGATTTGTTTCTGACCGAGATGTGGTATTTCCGAAATGATTATCCGAACGCTTATAACGATGACTCTTTGAGCGGAACCACCGCCGGCGTGAGCAAGGAGTTTACAAAAACGATCCTTTTGACAGTTGATCCCGGTGAATACTGGCTGCGGGCCCGTGTTGTTTGCAATGCCGATATAAACAGCAACCCGGACAGCTTTAAACCGACTGGCAACTACTGGCAGGGTGAGGTCGAAGACTGGAAATTCAAGGTCAACCCGGTTCCTGAACCGATGTCCCTGATTCTTTTCGGGCTGGGTCTTTTGGGTCTTGCCGGTGTTCGCAGGAAGTTCAAAAAGTAAACGATCATAAACAGAATCTAAAAAAAGGCAGAGCCTGTATCAGGCTCTGCCTTTTTTTAGATATCCGGAAATTAGGAAGGAAACAGTCGTTTTGCCTGCGGGTCTATTGACCGGGCATGACGATTCGTGATTGTTCCTTTTTTTCCATTTCCTGAGCTTCGGCAATCATCGCCTGGACTGATTTTTCAATCGCATCCGGCAATTTGGCTGCTGCGTCGGCAAGTGTCTTAGCGTCGTTGATGATACACGAAACAGGAATCGGTCCGTTGGGCGACATGAGCTGAGCCATTCCGGTGAAGATGGGTTCACGGCTGTCATCCGCTGAACCGTCGATCTTGACCGGCGACAATCGGCGGATCGTGGCATAGGTCAGGTCTGTAAAGCTTTCTTCCCGGTACAGATTATCGGGGTTGATCTGAATATTGGTGATTTTGGGTTCTGTCATGGGTGTCTCCTTTGTGTTTGGGGATTTTCATGCCCCGAAAAGCGACGGGTCGCTCAGTCATAACAGCCCATGTTTTTTCGGATCATGCCCGCCTTCGTACACTGAAAAGGCCGAATGGTCAAGGATAATGAGGCAAAAGGAGAACGGGTTAAACGTTTCAGACTTCAGGTTTTAAGATTTAAGTGAACAAGATTTTCCGGTGGTTGATCGCTTCGTAATGAAACGGCATGGTTTGTTCACACAGGGTCTTGATCCTGGCTTGTCGATGCTCAACATTCCGGTTGCCAGTAGCCGCAGATGCAGGGGCGGGGATTGCCTTCGCAGTAAATGTCGAATCGGTCGTTGCCTTTGCTTTCCAGGCTTTTGAGGATGACCTGACTTTTGTAGTACACAGGGCCTTTAAAAGCGATGTTCAGGCATAATCGGTCCGCCGGATGCTTCTTTTCCAGCAAGGACAGGGTTTCGGCCAAAACAAGCAGCGGTTGCGCAAACGCGCGCTTGAAGCCGGAAAGCTTCGCATACCAGGACCAGTAATGAATGGGATTGCCGTCGCCGGAGAGCTTCGCGAACGCATACCCTATGCCTGACGGTAAAAACCAGCGCGCGGTTTCGGGCGCATCCGGAATGGTTTCCAGAACCGGAGGCGTAAATGTTTTATCCGGCGCGTCGATTTGCCCCCGATAATAAAAAGTGATGACGCACTCCCACACGGTTTGCCCACTGATTTGCAAAACGCAGGCAATATCAACCTCCAGCCCTTTTTCTACTGTACGATGCCCCGCCAGCCGGCAATGGACATCGCAGGTTTCATAGACGCCGATAAGCCGGTGTTGCCTGATTTGCATCCGTGTGTTGAGCGTTTTCAAAAGCGAAAGAGGCGCTTCCTTGCGAGCGAGCATCATCTGAACCAGCGGATATACATGGGTCAGCGGGTAGATCAGCGGCAGTTTGTCACTGATCTCGATACCGCAGATTTTCGCGAATTTTGTCAGACGTGCCAAGTCGGGCCCAATGGCATTTCGTCTTGCGGTAATCATCGGGAATGATTTTGCCGGATCAAAGGTCCACCGGTATCCCCAAAGTGCGGATAGGCTGGTTAGGATAAGCGACGGTGCTTTTGTAAAAGTCAGGTTCATGGAGGCTGCCAAAATGTTTTCCTTTAGCTCTAAATTACGTGGTTACTATCTTTTAAAACACGACGCTGTCAAGCAAAACGAACGATAGCTCAGTCTTGTTATCTGGTTACGGTGTATTCAGCACCGTACCGCAAATCCAGCATTTACGGGCACCACGGAAAGACGGCGTCCGGCAACTCGGACATGAAAATCGCTCCTCTTCGGCTAGAGCAAATTGTTGTGTCCCTAGCTTGCGCCACTCGGGAACAGCCCTCAGAATGTTTAGCTTTCCTTCAGGGACGGGGAAGGCTTCGATTATTTCACAGGGGAATTGATCGCACCGGTGACATCCCTCTAATTTTTTTTCAAGGGTGCAACTTTTGATGGCGCAGACCTTACAATACCAGTAAACCGTATCCGAAAGGCATCCTTTACAGTTTATCTTATCTGGGGTGTCATGATAAAAGCCGGCCAGCTTTTCTTTCAATTTCTGATTGTTTGACCGCGTTGCCTGATAAATACTGCAGACGCCGCAATATAACCCGCAGGGCGCAATCAGCTCTTTTTGAATCACGGAATCTCCTTTTTTAATTTATAATTCAGTGAATTCCATCAGATTGCGATAGGCATCGCTGTTCGTTAAATCCCGCAGCCAGGAAACCATGTCCGGACCCTGCAAAAAAGGACGGTCCCGAAACAGAGCAAGAAACTCATCGTAAGAATCCTCCATGTGCTTTGCCGAGTTGCCCAGGATGCTTTGGATCGTCCCCAGGCTGTTTTGGTCGTTGATCAGCCGCTCAGGATTCATCATTCCCGATTGAATCAGGTACTCTGTCTGATTAGCGCAGGTGCAGGGGTTGTTTTCATTGAACAGACTGCAGTGGTTCACAAAATACTGATACACCTTCTTGCGTGAACGGGATAGCAACTGGCGAAAGTTTCCTCGCGACATTTCGCAAATCTCGGCACCGACTTTATCGGTGACATCAAAGATAACCGCCAGCGTAAAGACCATTCTTTCCTTTCTGCCCAGGCATAGCAGAACGCAAAGAATGCAGGAGGCTTTGGTTTCCTCGCTAAATTTATCATTTTGCCCTCTCACCGTTATTCGTCGATCCGGTTGATTGTTAATGAACCGATCCTCATTATTTTTGACCATCCGGGCAAAAAAAAGTTCTTTTTTGTTTTCCTTCATGTTTAAGATATGGTTCACGACTATGCGATAGAGCCAGGTTCGAAAAGCTGCTTTTTGCGGATTATAGGCGGATAGCTTTGTGATTATTTTGATCAGTACCTCCTGGGTGACGTCTTCGGCCGAACCCATATCGCCGGTCATAGTCAGGGCGATATTGAATATCCAGGCCTGGTGATGAAGAATCAGATCTTCCAGGGCGTTTGAATCACCTTGGAGGGCCTGCGCGATCCGGCAGGTGTCACCACCGTCTCTTTCACTTTTTATTTCCTGAAACGGATTGTGCATTTTGGCCTCAATGAGAAACGTATTTTCTTGACCTTATACCGGAAAGGTGAAGAATTGTTACAAAGAAATTCGTCAAGGGCACCCGGAATTCGAATGCGGACCCTTTTAAGGTGGATGCAGAAGGACCGTTCCGGCTATTATTAATTGCAAGGACAACTAATTCTTGACAAATCTTAAATGACGCTCTATTGACTACTAAAAAAGTAGTAATCCATGCCCGTTGTGCTGATCGAGTCGTTGAAATGAACGTGAGGGACGAAAGATGAGTGGGGCAGTCCCCCCACTGAAGATTACAATTAACAGGTTTTTTAACCATGTGTGCCGAATGTGAAAAAATGAACGCTTCTAAAAATTCATTAAAGAAAAAAGTTCTGGTGGCGATGAGCGGCGGCGTGGATTCTTCCGTGGCGGCTCTGCTTCTTCATGAAGCCGGGTATGATATTGCCGGTGTAACGATGTCGCTGGGCATTCATTGCCAGGGAGGATTGTCTGGACGATATACCGATGAAGCGATTGCCGATGCGGAAAGCGTTTGCGGTCAACTGGGTATTTCCCATGTTGTCTTGCCTTTTACAGACTTAATGGAAGAAAAAGTAATTGGCAGGTTCATTGCCGAATATACTAGGGGACGCACCCCCAATCCCTGCGTGGATTGCAACCGCCATCTCAAGTTTGGTGCTTTATTGGAAAAAACCCGCGAGCTTGGCTATGATTATCTGGCCACGGGCCACTACGCCCGTATTGAGAAAAGGCAAAATCTCTGGCGGTTACTGCGCCCGAAAGACGCGGCTAAAGACCAGAGTTATTTTCTCTATCCGATCAAGATGGCGGATTTGCCCTTTATTTTGTTTCCGCTGGGGGATCTGACCAAGGACGAGGTGCGTAGAAAGGCGCAGGACAGGGGGCTTCATACGGCGCACAGGGCTGAAAGCCAGGATATCTGTTTTGTGCCGCAAGGAGATTACCACCGTGTGTTTTCAGATCGACAGATTTCCGTTCCCACAGGCGATATCGTTGATCGAAGCGGCAGGGTTCTGGGGCGACATCGCGGCATCATCCACTACACGATCGGCCAGCGAGGCGGCCTAGGCGTCAGCGCGAAGCATCCCCTGTATGTGCTGGCCATCGACGCGGCAAGCCATCGGGTGATCGTGGGGCAAAAGGCTGAACTCTTTGCGAACGGTCTGATTGCGGGCGATCTGAATCTGCTGGTCGATACGTTTCCCGACGAGGTGGAAGGAAAGATCCGTTACCGGAAAAAAGCAGCAAAGTGTCGCGTTTCCAAAGTAGGCGACAATCTGATTGTAAATTTTGCTGAGCCGCAGGAATCGGTTACGCCGGGCCAGGCCTTTGTTTTTTACGCGGGCGATGAGTTGCTGGGCGGGGGCGTGATTGAGAGCGTGATGAGTTAGGCGTCAGGCGTCAGGGTATAAGGATTAAATTGATTGAGGGGAGATAATATGAGCAAAATTGACAATCAGTTAAAAATTGAAACATTGGCGCTGCATGGAGGGCAGGAGCCGGACCCGACGACGGGCTCGCGCGCTGTGCCGATTTATCAGACCACATCGTATCAATTTCGCGATACCGACCATGCGGCGGCGCTCTTCGGGCTCACCGAGTTCGGCAATATTTACACGCGGCTGATGAACCCGACCAACGATGTGCTGGAAAAAAGACTCGCGCTCCTGGACGGCGGAGTAGGGGCCCTGGCACTTGCCAGCGGGCAGTCGGCCATTACGCTCGCGCTTCTCAACATCGCGCAGGCGGGTGACGAAATTGTATCGGCCGACAATCTCTACGGCGGCACCTACACGCTGTTTCACTACACGTTTCCCCGGTTGGGCATCAAAGTGAAGTTTGTGAAGTCCAACGACCTGGCCGCGATCGATGCCGCCATCGGTCCGAAAACGAAAGCCGTGTATGCCGAATCCATCGGCAACCCCAAGATGGACGTGGCGGATCTGACAGGCATGGCCGCAATCGCCCACAAGCACGGCATTCCGTTTGTTCTGGATAACACGGTCTCTCCGTACCTGCTGCGGCCGTTTGATTTCGGCGTCGATATTCTGGTGTATTCTGCGACGAAATTTATCGGCGGACACGGCACGTCGCTTGGCGGCCTGATTGTGGATTCTGGAAAGTTCGACTGGACGGGCGGCAAATTTCCGCTCATTGCCGACGCGGATCCGGCCTATCACGGCCTGAATTTCGTTGAGGCATTAAAACCCGTGGGCAACATCGCCTATATTATGAAGGCGCGTGTTGTGCTCTTGCGCGATCTCGGGCCGGCCATGTCGCCTTTTAACGCGTTTTTATTTTTGCAGGGTTTGGAAACACTGCACCTGAGAATGGAGCGCCACTCCCGAAACGCGCTGGCTGTGGCCGAGCATCTCAACCGCCATCCCAAGGTTGCGTGGGTCAATTATCCGGGGCTTTCGTGCAGTCCCGAAAAGGCCCGAGCGGACAAATATTTGAAACGTGGCGCGGGCGCCATTATGGGGTTTGGCATTGAAGGCGGCATCGAGGCGGGAAAGAAGTTCATCAATTCGCTTGAGCTCATCTCACATCTGGCCAATATCGGCGATGCCAAGAGTCTTGCGATTCATCCAGCATCGACCACGCATTCGCAGTTGAGCCCCGAAGAACAGCAGGCCACCGGCGTGACGCCGGATTTCATCCGCCTGTCCATCGGCATCGAACACATCGATGATATCATCGCGGATATCGATCAGGCGCTGGGGAGAATTCAGGCTAAAGGATAAAGGCGAAAGGATAAAGGCCGAAGGATAGAAAAAGGAGACCACCCATGAAAAGAATTTATGATGATAATTCTCTCTCCATCGGCAATACACCGCTGGTGAAATTGAATCGTGTGACCGACGGGGCAAATGCTACCGTTTTGGCAAAAATGGAAGGGCGCAACCCCGCCTATTCCGTCAAGTGCCGCATCGGCGCGGCCATGATCTGGGATGCTGAAGAAAAAGGGTTGCTGAAATCCGGCATGGAAATTATCGAACCCACCAGCGGCAACACCGGCATCGCGCTGGCCTACGTGGCGGCGGCGCGCGGCTACAAGCTCACACTGACCATGCCGGAAACCATGAGCATCGAGCGGCGGCGGGTTCTTGCTGCGTTCGGCGCGAACCTGATCCTCACGCCCGGCACGGAAGGCATGAAAGGCGCGATCACCAAAGCCGAAATGATTGCTGCATCGGATCCCAAAAAATATTTTTTGCCTCAGCAATTCAAAAATCCGACCAATCCCGCGATTCATGAAAAGACCACAGGACCGGAAATCTGGAACGATACGGAAGGCGCCATTGACGTTCTGGTCGCGGGTGTCGGCACGGGCGGCACCATCTCCGGTGTGTCACGTTACATCAAAAAGACGATGGGCAAAAAGATTTTGTCGGTTGCCGTCGAGCCCAAAGAAAGCCCGGTCATCAGTCAGAAACTGGCGGGCCAGGATTTGAAACCTGGGCCGCACAAGATTCAGGGCATTGGCGCGGGCTTCATTCCCGATACACTCGATTTGTCGATGGTCGATTCGGTCGAGCAGGTGGATAGCGCCGAGGCCGTGGAATTTGCGCGGAGACTCGCCAAAGAAGAAGGCATGCTCGTTGGCATTTCCTGCGGGGCGGCGGCCGCCGCCGCTGTGAGGCTGGCCAAAAAACCGGAATTTGCGGGTAAAACCGTTGTGGTCATTTTGCCGGATGCGGGCGAACGCTATCTTTCCACCGTTTTGTTCGAAGGCATAGGGGCATAACCGCCCTGGAGGGCGGTCATGCGCGCTGATACTCAGCCTTTGAGTTTGTTTCGGATCTCCGGACGGTCGGCCAGGTCTGTGGTGTAGTCGCCGCTTAGAAACTCTTCTTCATTTAAAATGACATGATGAAAGGGCATCGTGGTTTTCGGGCCCGAAATGACCAGTTCCGCCAGCGCCCGCTTCATCCGCGCGATGGCATCTGCGCGGGTTTTCCCCACACTCATCAGCTTCATCATCAGCGAGTCGTAATGATACGGGAAGGTGTAACCCTCATAAATGCCTTCATCCACGCGGATGCCCGGCCCGTGCGGCAGGCGCAGCTTTGAAATGACTCCCGGCGAGGGGATGAAGTTTTTCAGCGCGTCTTCTGCATTGATGCGGCATTCAATGGCGTGGACGTTCATCCGGATGTCGTCCTGGTTGAAGCTCAGCTCTTCGCCTTCGGCAATGCGAATCTGTTCGCGGATGAGGTCGATGCCCGTGACCATTTCGGTGACGCAATGCTCCACCTGCAGACGCGAGTTAATTTCATTGAAATAGAATTTTCTTTCTTCGGGAAAATAAAAAAACTCGACCGTCAGCGCGCCGACATAGTCCAGCGCCAGCGCTACGTCGATAGCCGCCGCGCCCATCTTCATCCGCCAGAAGGGGCTGACGATGGGGCAGGGCGCTTCTTCCACCAGCTTCTGAAACCGCCGCTGTACTGAGCAGTCGCGTTCGCCTAAATGCACCACGTTGCCGTGGCTGTCCGCCAGCACCTGGAATTCCACATGCTTCATGCCATGGAGAAACTTTTCAATATAAAAGGCCGACATGCCGAACGCCTTGCGGCCCCGTGCTTCAGCGCCGGCAATGGCCTTTTTGAGTTCTTCCTCGTCGCGGGCGATCATGATGCCGATGCCGCCTCCGCCTCCGGAGGGTTTAACAATCACAGGATAACCGATTTCCGCCGCGATTTCTTTGGCCCGCCTTGTGCCTTCCTCGGTGCCATTGGTGATCGCGTCGTCGCATCCGGGCGTCACCGGAATGTTGATCATTTTCATCAATTGGCGGGCGCGGTTCTTGGGTTTGGCCTTCGACATGCATTCGCTTGACGGCCCGATAAAAATGATGTTTTCTTTTTCGCACCGCTCGACAAAATCCGGATTTTCCGCCAGAAATCCATAACCCGGATGAATCGCGTCCGCGCCGCTTTGTTTCGCGACATGGATAATCTTGTCAAAATTCAAATAGCTTTCCAGCGCTTCGGGCGGACCGATCTCATAGGCCTCGTCCGCCAGACGAACATGCAGCGCTTCTTTGTCCGCTTGAGAATAGACGGCCACAGAGCGTATGCCCATATCCTTACAGGTTCGGATGATCCGGACTGCGATTTCGCCGCGATTGGCGATGAGTACTTTTTTAAACTTTTCCATACAGCTTGTCTATTCCTCCAAAGTATTTCACATTTAGATACCTCAGGCTCACATAGCAGTGAACATGCCAAAGGCCGCTGAAATCGGCAGTCTGCTAATGGCTTGATAATGTTTGTAAACAAGGAGGAGTAATTGTTGAAGACATCCGCAAAGTGTCAGAGGATGTGTAATCCTGTTTGCAGCAGGTAGCGCGTTACGCAAAGATGCTCAGGGAAAAAGGGATTGCAGCTCGTTTATGTCTGGTATGCCTTTTCTGCCGCCCATTCGGGTGCTGACGAGGGATGCGGCCCATGCGCCGCAATCCAGAGATTTTTCCGCGGGCCAGCCCCGCACAATGCCATAGGTAACACCGGCGTGAAAAACGTCCCCGCATCCGGTCGTGTCGACGACCTTTGCCGGATAAGCTTCCTTGCGAATCCAACGGCCATCGACGAGTGCGATGCAGCCTTTCGCGCCCAGCGTTACACCGGTGAAGCGTATGCCCATTCCCGCCAGGATCCGACAGGTTTCTTCGGGGGTTCCGGCAAGCGCTCTGGAAAAAACTTCAGAGGTGATAAAGCAGTCGCTATACGGGGCAATGGCCAGCATGCCGTCGCGCAATGTGCCCGCGTCCACGATGACGGGAATACCTGCTTCTTTTGCCTTCCTGCAGGCATAAAGCGACGCTTCGGCAAACAGGCCGTCCGTGTGCAGCGCGGCGCTTTTTTGAAGCATGGCGATATTGATCTCTTCAGGAGCCGGCGGGCGCCCGGTCGGCCTTTGCCAGAAAATTGTCCGGCGGGCGGGGCCGGATTCGCATGCGATAAAAGCGAACTGAGAGCGCTCGTTTTTGCGGATCTGAATGCCGCCCGTATCGATGCCTTCATCGGCAAGCGATGTGATGATCGCTGTGCCGAAGTCGTCATCGCCTGTGACGCCTGTCATATACGTATCCATTCCCCAGCGACTGAGCGCGACGAGCGCCGTTGCCGCCGGTCCTCCGCCCTGAACAAGCAGATTGGAAAATTCGCATTTCACATCCGGCGGCGGATAGTTTTCGATCAGGCCGATATAATCGAGTGAACACTGGCCGAGGCCGAAAATTAGAGGCTTCTTCATGATTACAGGTTCCTTTCCAGCGCGTGTGGACCCTAAAGAAAATCAACGGATGCGGCCTATGAAGCGGGGCTACTTTCCGGCTGTGACAATGACATAGGGGCAATCGGCCACCCGACGCGACGTGATGTTGCGAAAACCGGCCTGTGCGACCACTGAAGCCAGGCCGCTTTCCGAATAACTCTGCCCGAAGATGACATGGCTAAGGCCCCACAAAAGCAGACGGTCGGGGACAAACCAGACGCGGAAACGGCGAATGAACAGCCGCAGGGCTTCATCCGATGCTTCCATGTCCGTCTCCGAGATCACCAGCCGTCCGCCCGGTTTGAGGACGCGATGAATTTCCTGCAATCCGCGCAGACCGTCGGGCCAGTGTTTGATCGAGCCGACGCTGACGACCGCATCAAAAAGCCCTGCCTGAAACGGCAGGTTCATGACATTGCCTGTGGTAAAGGCGCAGTTGGGAATATTATTTTCCTTACGGAAATTTTCCGCCATTCGTACTTGCATCGAAGAGAAGTCGATACCCGTGATCATGCTTTGCGGATATTGGGCCGAAAGCATTAATGAAACATAGCCCCGGCCTGCGCCGGCATCAAGAATCCTTGCGAATCCGTCGATTTTCAGGTTGCAGACGATATCGTCGTAGAGTTCGCAAATGGCGTCGTAGATTCGCTTATTGTAGATCGACCCCATCATGTTCCACAGCCAGCGGCTGTCGCGAAGACAGGTTAAAAAACGGACGATCCTTGAGGGATGATTAATCTGCATGTGTCGAGAAACCCTTTTTTAGGAAAGAATCATGCCTTTGCGCGGGACACTCGCCAGTGCGGGGCTGGCGTCCGCCCTTTCCATTGCCGCCGTTAGTTCCCGAATGCGCTCTTCGAGCATTTCCCGGTAATGGGGATGGGTGAAAATATAGAATTCGTCTTCCCGTAGCGCTTCCAAAACGCGATTGGCGACAATCTCCGTATCGATGCCGGTGACGACCATTTCTTTATTGACAGCGCGGTTCGGTTTGGCCTTCACCATATCGTCAAAATACACAGGTCCGCCATAGCGCGCCTGGCGGTTGCGCATGCTGTCGTAAATGCGGGATTTGGTAAAGGCAGGGCACAACACCGAGACAGAGATACCATCCTTTTGAAGCTCGGATCTCCAGCTTTCGGAAAGGCTGACCGCGGCGGCTTTGCTTGCGCAATAGGGACCGGAATAAGACACCCCCTGGATACCGGCCATGGAAGCGACATTCAGGATGTGGCCGCCTTCGCCGTGCGATTTCAAAAGAGGAATAAAGACTTCCCCGCCAAAGACCAGCCCCATTAAATTCACATCCATCACCCAGCGCCAGTTATTTTCGCCGATTGTGTGCTGCGCGCCGGTCGCGGAAACCCCCGCGTTGCCGACGAGCAAGTGCACCTTGCCGAAGGTGTCTATCGTTTTTTTGGCAGCGGCCACCCAGTCTTCCTTCAGTGTGACGTCCAGTGCGACGCCCTGAACACTCATGCCCTCTGCCTGCAAAGTTTCGACGGCCTTGTTGAGCATCATCGTGTCGATATCCGACAACATGACATGCATGCCCTGTAAGGCCAGCATCCGGCCGATAAAATATCCGATGCCTTCCGCACCGCCGGTGACGAAAGCGGTTTTTCCTTTAAAATCTTTCATGTTCGCTCCTGATTGATGAAGATGTTTAAATGGTTTGCAAAATCGCGCTGATTATCTTTGATATGCCGCTGCGGCTTCTACCGCAAAATTCCATCGGGATGTTCGATAGCAGATTCTTTAGCGGATTGTCAATTACAGGAAAAAGCTGAATGGTGGCACCGCCTCTGACGTTTGTGACCGGGATGCCTGATGGAAAATCGGTAATTCCTGTGGCTTGCGGCTTAAAAGTCATGTATAGCAAAAAAAATTATTATGTCCGGAGGAATAATCATGATTTCTAAGATCCATTTGTTCAGGATGTCGTTTCTGTCGTTCATCATCGCGTTTGCTCTTCTTGCGGCCGGCTGCGGCAGCGGCAGTGACTCGGCGCCCGTCATCAGCACCACCGTGGCAGTCCAGTTAACGCAGGACGGTTCGACGCCTTATGCGGTGAACGGCATGACGGTTGCCATTCGGACGGACGGCGGCCCGGTGCTGACCGGTGTGACCAACGCGCAGGGGCTGGCCACCATCGCGGTGACTTCCACCGGCAATTATGACGTGCTCTGGGTGGCCGGTGTGGACGCCACAGGCCTTCCCGAGGGCAGCGAAGCCGGTCGGGAGTTTCAGAAAGAAAATCCCCTGTCGGATCCCTACCCCAGTCTTTTGTATACATTTACCGGCTCCATCCCCGACGTCAGTGTGTCCTTTTTTGGTAGACACTATTCGCTTTGCGTGACAGTTCCCGGCATCAATAAAGTCCGTGTCCTGAAGGTGGGAATCGCCGTTTCCGACGATGGCGGAAACGCAGCCGCCAGCGCGGGGACGGAGGCTTTCGCAGGCAGGGTGATCTTTCTGAATCTGAATTTCAGCGACGCGCAAGGTGGTATCCGGATAACCAGCAGTGATGCGAATGACAACCGAATGTTGCTGTACCCCAATCTGACTGCGGGAAATCCCGCGCCGGAAATATTAGAGACAGCCTTTTACGGAGGTCCGTCTTCCACGCGGACGGAGACGGGTTTGGTCGCAAGCTACACACAGGCAGGCCCGATTTATTTTGAAGCGCCGGGAACTGCACAGGGTGACTGGGCGCTCGGGCATAACGGCACAGCGACGGATTTGAAAACCAGAGACAATTTCGGTGGGGCCGACCAGACGCGTAATTTCCCGTCATTCAACGGTGGTGCAACGGTGCTTTCCACCTGGAAACTCGCGGGCGGCGATCCCGCAGCCTATCGCTTTGACTACCGCATCTTCCAGTTTGAAGCGTTTTAGACCCAAGAATGCATTTGCCGTGTCCATCCTGCACGGGCAGACTGTCCGTCTGGGTTTATTCAAGAAAATGTGCTATAGCCGACCGGTCGTTTTGTAAGCCGGGCAGCAGCAATCGGCCGAGTCCTATTTAGACGAGGTGTTTTTTTATGCAGGAAATTCTGGTGGTGGCGGCCATTGCGGCGGCGATTTTTTTTCTTCCCCGATGGCTGGGCCGCAAGCCTGAAGCCGCGCCCGGGCCAGTTATCATCCGTCGTCGCGGTTTATTAAACTATCTGCCCGGATGGATGCGTCTGGCCATTGTCATTACCTTTTTGTGGGTCGCAGGCAGTGCCGCGTATCTGAAACCGTGGGAGGGTGACGCAGGCCTGTTTGTGTTTATCTGTCTGCTGCCGGTTGTCGCTTTCTGGGGCGGGGTCTGGGCATGCTTCGGTTATAAAAAATTCCGGCGATAAAGGAGTGGGGTATGAATCTTTCACAGTTCTCTTTGGAAGGGAAAGTCGCTTTGGTGACGG
>JAWOJC010000269.1:0-11771 GCA_046484315.1 Smithellaceae bacterium
TATTCAGTGGGAGGGATCGAAGATGCCAGAGCTTGCCCTCGGCAAAGAAATCGAGCCGGGATCGCGCAAGCAACGTGGCGAGTTGCGGCAGACCAAATTGACTTTTAGGTTTCATGTCATTGCTCCTCTTTAAGACATGAACCGGTCAGAGATCGTTCTTTCAACCGGTTCTTACGGTGGCGTGCGGATAAAAGTCCAGCCAGATACAGGGGCGCAAAAACGCAAAGCACCATGTAGTCACCGAGTCTTCTTTTTTGATTCATGGAGCGGGGCTTGCCGCCGCGCAGGCCTCGCGACAGACCGCCGTAGTAGAATTTTCTTGCGATCCATTTCAGCCGGGTTCGCTCAATGGTAATCTGATGTTTTGCGACGGTCGAGCCGACATAATGAACGCGAAACCCTTCTACAAGCGCTCGCTCACAGAATTCCGCATCCACGCCGCCCAATAGCGTTCCGTCTTGCCGGCCCAGGCGTTCGTCAAACCGGGCATGTTGTCCCAAACGTCCGACATGAAGCCCCATGCTGCCGCCGATAATACGGTCGATGGGACGGGTGTCATCCCCCAGATCGATCAGTGAGTAGTGATCCGCCATCACGTTTGTTCTCATGTACCAGCGGGGACGCGTATGCCAAAGCGGAACGATTTTCCCCCCGACAATGTCTGACTGGTTCGTCGCCAACACATGGGCCATCTTAGAGGCCCAATCGGACGCAAGCACCACATCCGGATCTGTCCACAGCAGGATGGCCGTCCTGCACAGTGTAATGGCCGTGTTGCGGGCGTAAGCGCATCCCCGAGCAGGGATAGTTCTGTATTCAAAAACCATTTGCTCTGATGACAGAAACTTGCACAGCTTTTGAACATCCGGACGTTCATTTTGATCCAGGAACAATACGCGCCCGTGCGCGTGATTCTGCTTGGCAACGGATTGCAGACATGGGCTGACAAGGTCATCGGATTGACTGTAGCGTGTTAATGCAATCGTCAGCAAATCCATTTATCGCTCTTCGTCCTTCGTTCGTGTAAACAGGGCCAACAGCAATACGAAGATCATAGCCGCGTAGAGACCGGCCAGCATTAAAACACTGAACACGGGCATTGTTGCTTTGTCACGGGCTAAAAAACCCATGACAACCGCACCGTCAACCTCTTTGCCATCCACCACGGCCCATGACGAAAAGGGCGGTTGATCATGTTTGGTCAGCCAGAGTGTCCCGGATGATCCGGGTTTGCCTTCTCTGCTTTCAAGACGCACAAGATACTCTCCCGGAAGCAGTTTCTCAAAAGGGTAGTCAAAGCAGATCTTGTGATACCGATTATCTTTCATCTCGCTGAATGAAGCATTGGCCGACAACGAATGACCATCCGGTAGAAAAACGCTGAAACGCAGATAGCCGTCATTTTGACGATCATGATAGGTGGCCACCAGCACACCCACGCAAAAATTGCTTTCCGGCGGTATGGAAAGTGCCAGAACCTCCGGCGCTAAAACCAACCGTTGTTCCACCGTCCTGCCGGCAACCAATTCTCCGGGAACAAAGTGTTCAACCAAAGGCGGCATTTTAATGAAAGAATAATCCTGATAGGGGGTCCGCAGCCCGGATGAAGACATCCAGGCCACGCCCGCTACCGAGGCAAATACCAGAACAACAAGCCCGGCACGAAGGATCCATGACTTCATACATTTCTCCACAAGGGAATCACCTGACCGAAGAGGGTTGCCATTTCCGCAAGCACAAACAAAAAGGCGCAGGCCACAAACACCCGGGACGGTATTTTGAGCCAACGGACGAGCGGCAGAAAAACCGCGGTAAGCATCAGGGGAATCAAGGGGAAATAGTAGCGCCCCATAACACCCCACAAATAACCGAACTTGAGATAGTAACTATGGATCGTCCAGACAAAAACCAGCATAAAAAAGGCCGTGGTGAGGATGCTGTAGCATACAAGGCGCTCGTCAGATTGTAGTGGCTTTATCAAAACCATTGCCGCCGAGCATGCGACAAATACGGAACCGGAAAAAAACAAAAGTCTGACCCAGGCGCCCGCCGGCGAATAAATCATCTGATAGGCCAATACCCCCAGAAGCGCCGCCAAAACCAGCAGCACCCACGGCGCCTTCATCATAAACCGGCGGTTTTCTATAAGGCCATACCACACGGCAATCAGGCTTGGAGAACCGGAATCGGGGGAAACGGTCATGGTTTTTTCGTTTTTAAAAAAACGCCGGGTCAAGACCAACGCCATCAGGAAAACAAGAACTAAGGACACCCATGAATAGAAAGTCAGTGGCCATCCGCCGATACGCAGCAAAATGATGTCACGATAGGTGCCGGCAAATCCGAACATCCCCCAGAAAAAGACATAAAAGATGTCCAATGCTTCCGTCTTTGAAAGATAATCCCATAAACTGACATCCAGCCGACCGGTGGCCGCAGCCAGGCCATCGGCCACCGCGAACGCATCACCGTGCAGGTGAAATGTGCGCAGCATCCAAAGACCGGGCAGCAGGCATACCGTACATGCAATCCCTGTCATGTGGGCAATCCTCATCCGCCAGGGCAGCGCCAGTTCGATAGCCATAAATAAAAGCATCGGAAAAACCAGCAGCAGGGCGGTCATCTTGGTTACACAAGCCAGAGAAAGCCACATCGCCGTCAGATACGCATGACGCGTTTGCTTTTCTCGAAGAAAACGAATCCAGAAAAAGACCGCCAGGGCGGCAAACAATGTCACGGTGGTGTCGTGGTTTGTGCCGGAGGACATATGCGTAAACATGGGAATGCATCCCACGCAGACGGAAACGCTCAGAGAAGCCAGACGGTCACCGGTTGCCAAAACGAGCAGCCCGTACAAAACCGCAAGCGTCAAAGCCCCGGCCAGTGCAGACATCACGCGGGACGACTTGAACAACCATTGCGGGTCGGCGGTCAGATACGTAGCAACCTTCCAGGCGAAGCCCGCCCCGATATAATACACAGGCGGATGCTGGGCAATCCAGTTCAAACGGTGTTCCTGTACCTCTTTTCCCCGGACATGGCTCATGATATCCAAGTCGATTACGGATTGGTCCAAAACGGGGATGGCTCTTTTCTCCATCAGTTCCCGCCCATAGGCAAAGTGACCCGTTTCATCGGGAACATCCCACAGCGGCGTCACCCAGAAGGCCAGCAAAAGCGCCTTGCAAAAAAACAGAACCGCCACGGCCGCGATGGCAATTCGTCCGTTTCGTTTCGTCATAGATTCTTCCACAAAGGCATAACCTGTCCGAGCAAGGTAGCCATTTCAGCCAGCGCAAAACCCGAGGCGAAAAGGATCGGAACCCATGACGGCCATTTCATCCAACGTAATAGAGGCAGAAAAGCCGCGACGAGCATCAATGGAATCAGCGGGAAAAAATACCGCCCCCACAATGCCCGAGGGCTTCCGTTAACCAGATAAATGCCATGAAGCCGCCACAAAAAAACCGCCACGAAAAACGCGATCCCCAGCAAGCTGTAGCAGAAAAGGCGCTCTTCCAAATTCAGCGGTTTTAGAAACACCACAGCGGCCGCGCTCAACACAAATGCACTGAGCGCAAAAAACAGCGATCGCGCCCATCCATCCGGTGAGGAATAAACATGCGTGTAAAAATAAATACCAATGAGCGCCGCCGCACAAAGCAGTGCCCATGAAAGGATCGCGCTTGTCATTGGGTGATCGATCATGCGATACCACCCTTGCAGAAAACTTGCCTGACCTCCGGGACCGGCAACCGCGTGCGGATCTTTCTTCGTCAACCACAAACGCCGGATCAGCACTGCAGCGAGCATCAGCATCACCAGTACGGAGGCCCAGGAATAATAGACCAACGGCCATCCATCTATCCGCTGTAGATGGATATCACGAAATGTTGCGGCAAAGCCGAACATGCCCCAGAAATGGACATAGATGGATTCCAGCGCGTTGGTCGATGCAAGATAGTCCAATAGGCTTGCGCTGATCTTTTGCGGCGAGTGGCCCGATTTCCCCGCAACCGGCAATGCGCTGCCGAGCCATAGATACATTCGGATGGTCCACAAGGCTGGCAAAGATAGTGAGATCATTGTTATCGCCGCCATGTGGCGAATGCGAAGTGCCAACGGGCCTGCCATTTCAATCATTACAAAGGCCAGCATGGGCGGGATGAGCAGCAATGCCGTCATTTTTGTGCCGGCGGCCAGCGAAAGAAAAATGGCCATATAATAAGCATCGCCAATATTCTTTTTCAGCAAATAGCGAGCCCAGAAATACACAGCCAATACGGCCATCAGCATGACGGTTGTGTCGTGGCTTGTGCCGGCAGACAGATAAGAAAGCATGGGAACGCATCCGATGCACGCAGCAATCCCCAGAGACGCCAACCGATCTCCCGTCACTAAAAGCATCAGAGCATAGAGCGCAATCAGGATCAAAGCACCTGCAGCGGCGGACAAGGCACGGGGCGCCTTGAACAGCCAATCCGGATTATCCGTCAGATAAGTTGCGAATTTCCAAAATACGCCTGCTCCGAAATAATAAAGAGGCGGATGTTGCGCAATTTGATTCCTCGCGGTTTCGTCCACTTGCCGGCCCCGGATGTCACTCATGATATCCGCGTTAATCACTGCCTTTTTTAAAACAGGAATGCCGCGGCCTTCCATCATGTCGCGGGCGTATGCAAAATGACCCGTTTCATCCGGTATTTCCCATGCCGGCACAAGCCAGAACCCCAGAAGCAGGGCCTTGACGAAAAAAATCAGCGCTATGAAGCAGATCCATTTGTGCGATATCGTATTCATCTTGTTATCGGTAATGTTGTAAAATGAATCCTGTCAGTAATTGTGCTTTCGGAACACGCTACGATATGTCCAGCGCCTTCAGGATGATCTCACGCTGATTGAACCATGCATAGTGATCGCGGGCGTCGGTAAAGGCTGCTTGCGCCATGTCCGGATAGCTGTCCATATCGTTTATCGCCCGCCGGACCACCGACACCCACTGATGTCCCCGGGCAAGGTAGCCATTTTCACCGTTACGAATCGCCAACCGGTAGGCGTATGTGGGCGAGGCGATACTGACCGTACCGGCAATTGCCGCTTCAAAATACTTGAGCTCGGATTTGCAGTGGGTAAAAATATTCGACTGAAGAGGAACCAGATTGAATTCGACTCGTCCCGTCAGTCGCTGTAGATTGACGTAATCCTGAAAGGGACAGACTTGCACTCTATGTTTAAAGCGATTCAGCAAGACAGGACAATCGATATAACCGACAAGATACAACGCCAGCCGCGGCTCCTCCTCCATAAGGTCTTCCAGCGCCGACACGATCATTTGAAAATCACGGTTGTGTGAGGGAGAACCGCTGAAATATCCCAGGGAAATCCGATCGTCGCGGGCAAATCCTGATGCGCTCTTCTCCGCATAGATTTTTTCAGACAGCTCCATCTGTTCGCGATTGATGAAGTTCGGCACTACACCGGCAGGCAGGCCTGAATGGGCGGTAATCTGCTCCGCCAGATGCCGGTTTGTGGTGATGACCGCGTCGCAAAGTTTTAACGCCGCCCCCATACGTCCCGTATAAGCGTACCAGTAATCCCACAATGCCGGGTTGTCCGGATCCTGATCCAACGTATCCATAATCAGATGAACATGGTCCGGGTTAAAAACGAGATCGTCCACATCGAAGAACACCCGTTTATTTTTCCGGCGAAATGATCCAATCAGATCATGGACGCGATGGCAGTAACGCGATCGGCAAACCACGAGGACATCAGCCAGATCGGCAAGGTTGTCCACATCGTGCAAATCGTCAAGAAAAAAATAGGCCGCCGACACCTCGGATTCACCCGCCTCATTGAGAACCTGAACCATGTTGTAGGCACGGTAGCGAAAGGTACTGTTGTTCGGCTCCTCATAAAAATACGCAATCCGTCGTCGCCCGCGCAAAAGCGTCTGTCGGCGCGTCCCGAGGGGCAGGGTCCAGGGATCCCGATAGGCAACTTCCGGAATCCGGCAATTAAACATCAGTGTCCTCCGGCAACAAAATTGATCGCTTCGACGAATGTATCGCGCCAGTCGATTCGCAGGTTGTTTTGACGAAAGTTTCTTTCCCGTGCGGGTTTATCCAACGCCAGTTCCACCGCAACGCGCAGCGTGTCCACCAGCGCATCCGGCTCAAGATCCGAACAAAGAATATTCGGCGAATATCCGCTCAGGTCTTTCTTGTTTGCATAACGGTTGGTGACCACCACAGCCCCGCTTGCCGCAAGATCCAAAGGCGGATAACTCGGATGCGGTGAATACATCAGAACCAGACCAAGATCAATGGTCCCCGTGAGCGCAGCGTATTGAGACCATGTCAGATTCTCATGCCGGACTGGCGTGCCGCCACTGAAGCTAAACGCCGGAATATCCTTACCGACCAGGATGATCTCCCAGATATCCGGATTCAGTACCCCTTGGGTAACCGCTTGTTCTATAACGTCCAGACCATGATAAAAGAGGTTGCGCACGTTATTCGGTCGCGCGTAAAAAAGGAATCGCTTTTTTTCCTGTCGGTCGGTCACCCGCGGGGAAAAAACCGCAGGCGGGAAGGCTGGTTCAAACCAGGCACCCCGAGACCCGATATTACCGAACCCCTCTTCAAGGAAGTATTCATACAGTAATTTCGTATTGACCAGAAAACGGATTTCGGTATTGCGCAGAATCGCTTCGCACTTCAAGCGTTCATCGCCAAAGGGATAAAACATCCGCTCGTCTTCCTGCAGCAGGTAGAGTATTTGCGGCGCGGAAACGCAAGGCAGCGCGGCGGCAGTGGTCCACCAGGAGGTGGTCACAAATATTTCCTCCGGCAAGATGTCGATCTGGTAGCTTTGATCGTAGAAAGCAGCAAGTCGGAATTCAACTTCACCGTCTAACGATATACCGCAGGCGGATAAAATGTGTTCGAAATTATCCGGCCGTGAACGCTCTGTTCGTGTGATAATGCGAAGGGTGGCCCCCAGACGATTTGCCAGCAGCGCAGAAAAAAACAGGCTGGTCGCCACCCCGCCATACAGGCTGCCGCTATTGATGCTGTCGGTCACCAGCGACACCCGGCGCGTGTGTGTGCCGGACGGATGAAAAGCGCGCAAAGGCGTCAGTGCTTCAAAGCGAGATCGGATCAGCTTCGACGGTGTTACGGGCCCATTGCGATCAACAAGCGGCGCTGCAACCTGCCAGGCAACCGGAAGGGGGCGGTTGAAATATTTTCGCCGGACAATCCGCCATGCCGCAACAGTGCCATACTGTTTCCAGAAACAATATAACCGGAAAAGACGATCAGTCACCGGGAATTCTCTCCTTTCAAAAGAAATGCATCAATCATGTCATATTTTCTCCGGACGTCAGTATACATAAATCATGAAACAGTCCTTAAATCAGGATTCGTATTGAGGCAGCAAAGCACACTCAGGCATCGGTCGCAATGAAAGGGGAAACCGTCCGATGGCTGTCAAGCACGGAAGGATTTTGTAGATCGTCGTTGTGATCCAGAACATTTTGAATGATTGCCTCAAGCTGAATTTTAAACCCGGTTTTTGAACAATGCTTTTCGGCATATCTTAAGGTGTTTTCCCGAAGCAAGCGCCATCGTCGTTCGTCCGTATACCCCTGAATCAGCTTTCCGGAAAAATCGTCCGCCGAAAAACCGATAAGCGCAATCTGCTCGTCAATGCCCAGCTGTCCGGCAATCAAAGGCGTGACAACGGCAGGCAGGCCATGGGAGAAACACTCCAGCAGCTTCAGGGGAATTCCCGCGGCATAACGGTGAGGCACCACAAACATTCGGCATCGGTTGAAATAGTCCGTCAGGTTGTCCACGCGACCGGTCACGATTACTGAATCGTCTTGCAGGCGGCTGACCGATTCAAGCACATTGGTACCGACAATATAGAGCTTTGCGCCGGTCGCCTGATAAACCATTGGATAGATGTCGCGTACGAAATACAAGATGGCATCTTCGTTGGGAGAGGGCGATCCCAGAAACGCACCGACGAAAAGAATATCTTTGCGCTCATCAAACGCCATCGGCGTTGGCGTAATATCCTGGCAGTGTCCGAGCACGCTGATGTTTCCCGGCCGGTTTTGTTCAATAATGAGACGCTCCTTATCCGACACGGTAACCACGATATCCGCCTGACGAATTAAGCCGATCTCTTCTTCGATCATGGCCTGTTTCTCGTCGGAACCAAGCGTCAAACCATCCAGGTCCGATTTTAAAATATCCCGAACGGCAAATAGCGCTTCTGCATCATAAATGATCCGCGCGGCAGGCGCAATGCTCCGGACACTGTCGGCCAACTCCATCATATTGTGGGGGCGGCTGATCCAGACGGCGTCATAATAATTCGTGCGTTGTGAGAAAAACGCTTCAAAATCAAGCTTGACGTCCTTCGGTCCGTAGATAACCTCAATGCCTTTTTGCTGAAGTCTTCGCGTAACCGGCTCAAGGCGTTCGGGAAACTGCAGCGGAAAAAAAGTCACGGCATATCCAAGATCGGCAAGAAGATCCACGATATTGTAAGTTCGCGGATAACCGGATCCAAGCGAGGGCTCGGGAATCCGGTCATCGATAACCAGAATTCTCTTTTTTTTGTGGCGAGTGTATTCCCGGCAGGCCAGCAGACCGATTTCTGAATAGGCGCATAAAGAATCCAAATGATTTTGCCATTTATGGAAAAACTTCTTTTGATTCATTTTCTGTAAATCAAGCACGTCTTCCATAGAGGCTGCGCTGCCGAATTCATAGTGAATCACAGAGACCTCGGGCTGATAGATGATTTTAAGGCCCATCTCGCGGATTCGCATGCACAGATCCGTTTCTTCATAATACGCCGGCAGGAAGCATTCATCAAACATCCCCACCCGCTCAAACAGTTCCTTTTTCAAAAGCAGGCAGGCCCCGGAACAGTAATGCACCTCCCGCACGAAGGCATATTCAGGTTTGAAGGGATCATCACCCCGTCCGTAACCCGAACAGGATGCGTCACGCCAGATAATGCCTCCCGCCTCCTGCAGCGTTCCGTCGGGTAAAATCAGGCGTCCACCCACGGCCCCGCAATCGGAAACGCTTTCGGCCGTGCCGATCATCGATGAAAGGAGGCCGGGCAATATCTGCGTGTCGTTATTCAGAAGCAGCAGCCATTTCCCCTGAGCTGCCTTTGCGCCCTGATTGCAGGCGCGTAAAAAACCAAGATTCTCGTCGTTGCGGATCACTGTTGCATTTACCACGCGACCCAGAAGCTCCGGGGTCTCATCGGTTGACCCGTTGTCGATCAAAACAATTTCGCAAGGAACATCCGCGTGGGCCATGAGGCTCTCCAGGCAGGCCAGGGTATAAGCGGCTCTGTTGTAAAGCGCGATCACAATGGAGATGACCGGTCGGCTGGTCTTCGGCAGACCGACGCAGGCGTACGATTTGGACAGGAAGGCCTTGAGCTTCAGATCGAAAAAAGCATCGAGTTTCTCCATTGCGAAAGCCTTCGTCCCCTTTGACTCAAGGGCACAGGTTTCGTCCGCCGCAGTATTTTCTTCTGCGATTGCACAGGATAGATCTATAACGGATCGCTCCAAATGCATGTCGGGGATAAATTCACCGTGTGGAACCGGTTTTTTAAAGGAGGGTTTCAGCCTTGTAAGATCATGAAGGACTCTGCCCGAAACGTTTCTGATGATGGTTTTAATGTTATATCTTTTCATTTTATTGCGCAGCGTTTATAGGGATGTTTCCGACAGAACACCGCGATCGAGCCGGACGGTCCGGTTGCATACGCGGGACACCAGGTCGGATGAATGTGTGGCGATGACCAGAATCCCGCTTTTCTGAACGATTTCATTTAACCGCTGTTGTGCCTTTTCCTGAAATTCCGCGTCCCCGACATTGAGCCATTCATCCATCACGAGAATCTCAGGCTGCGCGAGCGTGGAAATGGAAAAGGCCAGGCGCATCTGCATTCCGGTGGAATAGGTGCGAAGCGGCATGCGAATGAAATCGCCGAGACCGGCGAAATCAACAATGCCGGAGATCTTCGAGGTCAACCATCGCCGGTTAAAGCCCAAAAGCGCGCCCCGAAGATAAATATTTTCCAATCCGGTCGATTCGCTGTCCATCCCCAGATTCAGGTCAATGAGGCTGGTAATTCTCCCCTGCACCTCCCGAAGGCCCGCCGTCGGTTCGTAGATCCCGGTGATCACACGCAGCAGTGTGCTTTTCCCCGCACCGTTGGGCCCGACCAGTCCTATACGATCCCCTTCTTTTATCTCCAGGCTGATGTCCCGGAGGGCCTGAACCACGACTCGCCCCCGCTTATTTGCATTCATGCGGCCGCCCGTGGCCGCCTGCATCAACTGGACTTTCAGAGACCGCCCCGTCGCGTTGTAGATGGGAAAATCCACGCCAACCTGATTCAATAAAATTCGGGTCATAAAAATCCTATAACCAGTAAGCGACCCGCGAACGGAATCGGCCGTAAAAAATCAGCGTCAACAGCCAGCCGACCACGGCCAGCACCAGCGCGACCGTCCAGCTCAACAGAGAGGGAAGCTCCCCTAGAAGCGGCGCGCGAACGATCTCAATTAAGTGAAAAAGCGGATTGGCGTCGAGCAAAAGCAAACCTGCTCGCTTGGGCAGCAGGTGAGGCATCCAGATAATCGGCGTCAGGTAAAAGGAGACTTGAAGCAGATTGGCGACAATCTGCGGAATATCCCTGAAACGAGTGCATAGCGTGCCCATCAGCAGCGAGATCCAGGATAAATTCACCAACAAAAGCGCCAAACCGGGAACCGCCAGCAGCAGGCTCACTTTCGGCGGAATGCCGAACACCAGAAGCACCAGCGGATAAATCACAAGATTATGAGCAAAGATAATCAGGTTTCGCCACAAAACACGTAGAAGGTGGGTAAACAGGGGAAGCGGTATCTGCTTGATCATGGCTTCGGAATCCGTAAATCCTGTACAGCCTTCGTTGATCGTGGCGGTTATCAACGACCAGAGAATCAAACCCAGCGTCAAAAAAGGAATGAACGTCACCACCTGCATGTCAAACAAGGCGCCGAAAACAAATCCCAGCGCCCCGATAAGAACACCCATGCTGATGGTCAGCCAAAAGGGGCCTAGCGAAGAACGCCGGTAACGCTGGCGAATATCCTGCCAGCCCAGCACGCCGGCAAGATCAATGCCCTTAAGGGAGGCCTGGATATCGTACCAGCCTCTTTGCATCCACTTGAACATAATCACCCTAACATCAGCATTTTAGACCGCATGACCGGCCTGATAAAAAGATAAGAAACCCCGAGAATGCGCCATTTTCAATTGGTGAAGCGGAACCGGATAATATGAAAAATGGCCGATACCGCGTCTTTCCAGCCGATTTTCTTTCCTTCTCCGTAAGTTCGCCCCGCATAGGATATACCGGTTTCGTAAACCCGAAGGCGTTTTCCATGGATGCGCAACCGGGCGATTTTTGCGGTGATCTCGGGTTCCACACCGAAACGTCGGCTTTTGATCTTGATTTGATCAATGACTTCCCGCGTGAAAACCTTGTAACAGACTTCCATGTCGGTCAGATTGAGATTGGTCAGCATGTTAGACAGCATTGTCAAAATATTATTGGCCAGCTGGTGCCAGAAATACATCACCCGATGGGGCTCGCCGATAAAGCGGCTGCCGTAGACCACATCCGCTTTGCCGTCAAGAATCGGCTGCAATAACTTGGGGTAATCTACCGGATCA
>JAWOJC010000041.1:0-2810 GCA_046484315.1 Smithellaceae bacterium
GCGGCTGGTTCTGCCCTTGCTCAGAATCGTCTCCAGCACGTCAAAGGCATAATCGCTCGGGTCCGGCGCGGTGGGTTTGTGATAACCGGCGATCATCATGGGACTTGCGTCAAACAAAACCTCAACCCTGCGTTCCTGTGTCTGAGGGGGTTCAGCTGCGATCACGGACGGCGTGGACGATCCTTTCGGGATGCGTCCGAAATATCGTTCAATCAGCTTGATGGTGGCCTTCGGATCAATATGGCCGACCACCGCAATAACCATTTGGTCCGGTGACAGATATTTGCGATGAATCTCGCGGATGGCCGCCGGGCTCATGTACGTCAGATCATCCGGCAGGCCCAGTATCGGCATGCCGTAAGGATGCACCCGGTAGGCGGCGCTCATGAACGCTTCGTAGAGTTTACCATCCGGATTCGTATCGACGCGCTGCCGTCTTTCTTCCAGGATCACATCGCGTTCCGTGTAGAACTCGCGAAAGACAGGATTCATCAGGCGGTCCGATTCAATGCGCGCCCAAAGCTCAATTTTGTTGGCCGGAAGGCTGAGAAAGTAGGACGTTACATCCTGTCCCGTGGACGCGTTCATGTTCAGGCCGCCGTTTTCCGTGTAGAGGCGGTCGATTTCGCTGGGGACATAGTATTGCCGATGCTCGTCTTGCAGTTGTTTCAGGCGGTCGGACAGCTTTTCAATCAGCGTCAGATCGGCTTTGTCACGCCTCATTCTTTCGTTATCAAGGGCCTGGCCGATGCGTTCGATTTGCGAAAGTATTTTTTTCTCCGCCTCGTAATCTTTCGTGCCGATGGACGCAGTGCCCTTAAACATCATATGTTCCAGAAAATGCGCGGCGCCTGTCTGCCCTTTGATCTCATCGACCGCGCCCACGCGGAAACGGATATAGAGAGACACAGTCGGGCTGAACGATCGCTCGAGCAGCAATACCGTCAGGCCGTTATCCAGTTTGGTTTTGATGACCTTTTTTTCCAGATCCAGCGCCGATGCCTGCGCGGTCAATAAAAAGGTAATTAACAAGGCCGCAGGCAGGGAGAGCTTATTTGGTGTCAACATGATTCAACCCGTCTTTTGCGTTATGGGGGAAAACCCGGAAATAAACGAAAATAAGACCGACAACACAAAACAAAATCACAAACGATGCCGAAAACAGCGTCATGACAAATTCAATCGGATTATCCATCTTAAACGCCCCGATCATCAGACTGACGCCGAAAATCAAAAAAAACACCGACAGCAAGAGAACCACGATGTTTCTAATCCAGATTATAGATTTCATTCAATAGACCATCCCTTTAGCTTCGCTTTGATGCCGCTGTAGGCGTCATAACTGAAATCGTCATTGCGACAGCATAAAAGCGAGTTGTTATGATATAGAGGTTCGTGCGCAATGTCAAATATTGAAGCCGAAACAGCGTCCGGCCACATCTTCGTGCCGGGAATCGGAGAATATTCCGCCAGCACAGGTTTGGCTCCGCATTGCAAAACAAAATCAATGCTTTGCACAACGTCCGCTGTTTTCTGACCCGGGATGCCGCACAAAAGATAAATGCCGATATCCGCCGACGTATAGCCCGCGTTTTTCAGGGAAGTGACCGCGCTTTGCAGCTCATCGTTTTGAACCTTGCCGCCCGTGGACTGCTGCAATTGAAAATCCGCTGTTTCAAAGCCGAAACGGATGGTCTCAAAGCCTGCGTTGAAAAGAAGACGCGCCATATCCGCGTCGATAGATCTCAAATGCAGGCCATTGGGGCAGTGAAACCGGCAGGACAGGCGCCGATGCTTAATTTCAGCCAGCAGGGGAATAATCATGCCTTCCGGATCAACAAGGAGCGCGTCGTCGTAAAAACTGAAATCCGTCACGCCGAAATTCTTTTGCCAGTGCTCGATTTCATCCGCCACTTTGCGCGGATCACGGCGAAGATATTTTTTGTAAAACAAATGCGACGAGCAGTAACTGCAACGGTAAGGGCAGCCCAGCGATGTTGTGACCGGCACCTGATCCAGCCTTCGCACCAAATCAAAAGCCGGGTAGGGCAGGGCGTCGAGATCATCATCCGGCGGCACAAAAGAAGGTATTTCGCCGAAAAGCTTTTCGATCAAATCCAAAACAGGTTTTTCGCCGCGTCCGGCAATAACATAGTCCGCGCCGGAATGCGATTTGGCGTGTTCGAAACAAAGCGACGCGTATTTACCCCCGAGGACAACCGGAATCCCGGGCAGGGTTTCCTTAACGATCTGAATGGATTCATGGACACCCGGATACCAGTAGGTCATCATCGACGTGACCAGCACCAGATCCGTGTCCTTATGGTCATCAAGTTCCGTGCGGAACACATCCGGATCAATGCCGTAGCGGCAATAGCTGCGCGGCAGCGTATTCAGGCACGAAGGCTTATCGATAATCCTGCGGAAAAAACGACCGTGGCCGTGCGCGTGGCGTCTTGGCGCCCGGACGCCTTTGGCCGGCATGAGCGGCGAATAGGGATCGAGGCAATCCAGATACGACACCTGATGCCCATTGGCGCGCAAAAGGCCGCCCAGATACAAAAGCCCGAGAGGTTTCAGCCAGAAATCATATGCCGCGAAATCATGAATCCAGGGATTGATTAAAAGAATCTTTTTACTCATTGGAGCGCCTTTACCACATTCGACCGGCAATATCAAAAGGTTCAAAGATATTTTCAGGTCAGGCGCGCAGGTGGTGGGATGGTGGTTTTTATATGGGATATCGGAAAGATACGCCATAGTGCATTTAACCGATGCCTCACGCACCAGGCGCATCAGCGGATTCTTCT
>JAWOJC010000087.1:0-3159 GCA_046484315.1 Smithellaceae bacterium
ATTTACGGTACCAATTCCACCTGGACCACGGCCCACAAGGCGGGCATCAGCATGCTGAAATCCGAAAACACGAGAACCGGCAGCTATTTCAGACCCAATCCGATCAAAGGCAAGGTCAACACGGCCCGCCTGCAGATCATGGGCTTTTCCAAGGGCGGCGGCGGCGCGCTTCTGGCATCGGCCGATCTGGGTTCGGGCGTTCAGACCACTCAGGCGCTGGCTCCCTACATGGATTTCGCATACAGCCTGCGCAATATCAAATCCAAAACTATCTGCTACACGGGGCGGAGTGACGTTATTGCATCCGACAGAAACGTCGTTACGATGTACAACAGCCTTCCGACCACTATCGACCGAACACTGGCCTACTTCTACGGCTTCCCGCACACCGACTGGATGACCGGCACGTCCTATAACACGAACAACAACCGCGCCAAGAAGTACATCACCGCGTTTATGAAATATCAGCTCGAAGGCAACGCCGCATACCAGACGTACCTGTACGGCGCGGAACAGCAGAAAGACGCGAGCTGGTTTTACGGCTACGCGCACAATAAAAATTTCTAAGGCATCTGCCCGCTTTCCGGGGTGACGCTTTTTATGCGCCTATTCTCGGAGGGATTTGCAAACAAGGTGGAGACGTGAAGGAATCGCGTCTCCACCGTGAAAATAAAGACGGAAAATCATTCTTTTTTAGTGATCGGCGGGCGAAAAAAGCCAACCGCCTGATGTTGCGAGAAGCGTTTGCGGCGGCAGTTGGTTGGCCGTTTGCCAACCGGTATCGAAACGCGGATAACCGGCGCGTTTGATGGTGCGCAGGGGCAGAGGCGCCTGGAACGCGCAAACCCGAACCTGTTTAAGATAACTGACCTTATTGAAAGGGGTTCATTTCTATGGAAAGAAAATCAGTTAGAAAAATAATCGTTTTTGCGGTCATGGGTCTGTTTCTGCTGGGCACAGCCGTGGCAGGCTACGCCCAGACTTGTCCTGCGGGCGCCATCTGCCGCAATGATCTGGCGCCGGGATCCTACAGCGGCAAGGGGCCCTACACCACCGCCAGCTATTCTCTGCCTTCCACCAGCTATTCCGCCGGCGCAACCGTGTATTATCCGACGGGCACCAAAGCCGTCGCGCCTTTTTCAGCCATTGTGTTTTGTCCCCCGTATACGGGAACGCAGTCCATGTCCGCAGACTGGGGTCCTTTTTTTGCTTCTCACGGCATCGTCTATGTGAACATTTCTACGACCACCACCATGGACAGCGTGAACTCCAGAGCCACCCAGCAGGCCAGAGCGGTTACCGCACTGAAAAATGAAAATACGCGCACAGGGTCGATTTTCAGACCCAATCCGCTCAAAGGCAAACTCAATGTGAACAGAGTCGGCGTGATGGGTTGGTCCATGGGCGGCGGCGCCAGCTGGATCAACTCGGCGACCGTAAGCACGAAGACAGCCATGACGCTGGCCGGCCACAACGCGACAGCGACAGGTACGGCAGTCACGGGCCGAAGCACCAAGTGTCCCACCATGATTTTCAGCGGCCTTTTGGACACGACTATCCTCGGCGGCATGGGGCAATCGGAAGGCGTTTACAGCAAGATTCCTTCAGGCGTGACCAAGGTGCATTACGAAGTGAGGACAGCCGGTCACATGGATTGGGGCACCCCGACATCGGCCGGCAGCAACGTCGCGAAGATCGCCCTGGCCTTCCAGAAGACCTATCTGGATGGCGACACGCGCTGGAAGCCCTACATTGCCAAGCCCACGGACGCTTCCACCTGGACTGCAGTTTTGTACTAAAATCACCCATAGATTTTTTAAGTTTGATTTATTTTGTGGTTTCCCGGACGGTTTTTAGCCGTCCGGGTTTTTTTGCTCAAAGCCACTTGCCTTTTAATGTGGCAAGGCACGCCGCAGGCATGTTCGCGACAGATAACTTGAGGCTTTTTATGTTGACAGGCCCGGCTGTTTTCATTAGGTTTCACGAGGGCATCGGGAAAGCATACGCCATGAAGCGGGATCTGAGGAGATGCGGGCGTCTATGGACCAAAAAAAATATTCCTTTGAGTCATTGCAGGACTATGAATCTCTCCTCAATGAGATTCAAGACGGCGTCGGCGAGACGGACCTGGAGGGAAATCTCACGTTCATCAACGACGCGGGGTGTCGGATCTGGGGATACTCGCGCGAAGAAATCATCGGCTCCAACTATACCTCCTACACAGATGAAGAAAGCGCGCGGTTTCTTCTTTCCGCTTACAACGACGTATACCGCACAGGAACGCCCGGCCGTTTTGTGCATGTCGTGATCCGCAAGGACGGGGCGCGCCGGATTGTGGAAGACTCTGTGTCTCTCATCCGGAAGGAAGGACGGATTGTCGGATTCCGGGCCGTTCAGCGCGACGTCACCGAGCGGGAGGAAGCCAAGCAGCGGCTTGATTCGCACCAGCGTCTCCTGGAAGCGGTCTACCGCAGCGTCAAGGATGCCATTGTGACCGTTGATCTGGATTTAAAAGTCATCGGCGCCAACCAGTCGACAGAAACCATTTGCGGTCTGGATATCAGCAGGATTACCGGGAGGCCTTTTTTCGAGTGTCTGTCCCGGTGCAACCGCACATGCGCCGAGGTGCTTGCCCAGACCCTGCGACAGAAAATGGCCATTGCCGAATATCGCGTTGAATGCGGTCATCAGGACCGCGCGCTCCAACTCGTTTCTGTGAGCAGCTCTCCGCTCCTGGATCGTGAAGGTAATTTTACAGGCGCGGTGCTGGTCATCCGCGACATCACCCTTTTGAGCGACCTGGAACGTGAACTGCGTGAGCGGCATAAGTTTCAAAATCTCATCGGACACAGCAGCAGAATGCAGGATATCTACCGCCTGCTGGAGGATCTGGCCAATCTGGAAACCACGGTTTTGGTCACGGGTGAGTCCGGAACAGGCAAGGAGCTGGTGGCGCGGGCGCTGCATTACAGCGGCCATCGGGCGTTTCGTCCCTTTGTTTCGGTCAACTGTTCCGCCCTCGCGGAGAGTTTGCTGGAAAGTGAACTCTTCGGCCATGTACGCGGTGCGTTTACCGGCGCAGTCAAAGACAAGCAGGGGCGTTTTGAACTCGCGGAAGGCGGCACCATTCTGCTCGATGAAATCGGTGATATCTCGCCT
>JAWOJC010000148.1:0-5640 GCA_046484315.1 Smithellaceae bacterium
AATTTTCCGGCAGTAAAAACCACCACCAGCGTGGATGAATTGATCGCAGACACAGACGTGGACGCGGTAGCCATTGTCACACCGGTTTTCACACATTTTGAAATTGCGAAAAAGGCGTTGGAGGCAGGAAAAAGCATTTTTGTAGAAAAGCCCTTCACCTACACCGTGGCCGAAGCCGAAAAACTGGTCAACCTGGCCGAAAAAAAGAACCTTAAAATCATGGTCGATCACACGTTCCTCTACACCGGCGCGGTGAGAAAAATCCGTCAGTTGATCGATGACGGCACCCTGGGCAACCTGTATTATTTCGACTCCATGCGTGTCAACCTCGGCCTGTTCCAGCACGACGTCAATGTAGTATGGGATCTCGCTCCGCATGACATTTCCATCATGGACTACCTCATCGGCCAAACACCGCAGGCCGTTGTCGCCACCGGCGCGGGGCATTTCGGGCGCAACCTCGAAGACATCGCCTACCTCACCTTTTACTACCCGGATAATATTATCGCTCATATTAACGTCAACTGGTTATCCCCCGTAAAAGTCCGCACCACGCTCATTGGCGGCGAGAAAAAGATGCTGGTCTGGAACGATCTGGAACCGGATGAAAAAATTAAAGTTTACGACAAAGGCGTTCAGGTAAAGACCAAAGAAGGTCAGTACAACCTGCTGGTCGACTACCGATCCGGCGACATGTGGGCGCCCAAAGTCGAGCAGACCGAAGCTCTCAAACTGATGGCCGAAAAATTTGTTGATTACGTTGAAAACGGCGGAACCTGCATCAACAGCGGCATTGCGGGCCTCAACAACGTGAAGATGCTTGAAGCCTCCGCGAAATCGCTGGCCAACAAAGGAAAAATGATCAACATATGAACTACGTATCAGAAGATGTCAAACTGGGCACGGATGTGCGTCTGGCCAAGTTCATTAACCTCTATGGCTGCACCATCGGCGACGGGACCAAAATTGGCACCTTCGTCGAGGTGCAGAAAAATGCCTTTATCGGCCGCAATTGCAAAATCCAAAGCCACACCTTCATTTGCGAAGGCGTGACTATTGAAGACGAAGTCTTCGTCGGCCACGGCGTGACTTTTGTCAATGACAGCTATCCACGCGCCACCGCCGCGGGCGGTCAACTGCAAACCGAAGCCGACTGGAAGGTTGAGCCCACACTGGTGAAAAAAGGGGCGTCCATCGGCTCCGGATCAACCATCCTGGCCAACATCACAATTGGTGAAAACGCCATCATCGGCGCGGGCAGCGTTGTCACAAAAGACGTCCCGGCCAACACCATCGTCGCCGGCAATCCGGCACGGGTGAAAAGACAGGTGAAAGAAGGATAAAGGTTCAAGGTTCAAGGTTCAAGGTTCAAGGTTCAAGGTTCAAGGTTCAAGGTTCAAGGATAAAGGCGAAAGGCGAAAGGCGAAAGGGCATTGCTTCAATTCGAAGACTTGGATGTATGGAAGCGTGCGGTTAAATTAAGCGTTGATATTTACAAAGAGCTGTATCAACTTAAAGACCTTGGTTTCAAAAACCAGATCACGCGTTCCGGTTTGTCGATTCCGAGCAATATCGCAGAGGGATTCGAACGAACATCTAAAAAAGATTCTATAAATTTTCTATCCTACGCCGCAGGTTCCTGCGGCGAGTTGAGGACACAAATATACATCGGCATAGAGATTGGGTATATTAACAAAACAAAAGGACCGGAGTGGCTGAAAGAAGCTTATGAAATATCATCAATGATCAAAGGACTGATAAAGACGAGACGAAAATTTACTGAATGCTAAAAAATTAAAGCCGGAGCCTTTAGCCTTTAGCCTTTTTTAACCTTTCTCCTCTATCCTCTAGCCTTTGGCCTATTCTTTATAAGGAGTTATTTATGAACGTACCGTTTTTAGATCTCAAAGCGCAGTATCGAACCATCAAAGATGAAGTTCACCCGGCCATTAACGAAGTTATTGAAAACACCGCTTTTGCAGGCGGGCCTTATGTCGCCAAATTCGAGCAGGCATTTGCCGAATACTGCGGCGTCAAGCACGCCATAGGCGTCGGCAACGGCACAGACGCTCTGTGGATGAGCCTGGTCGCGCTGGGTGTCGGCGCGGGCGACGAAGTCATCACCACCCCGAACACCTTTATTGCCACGGCCGAAGCCATATCGCTGGCCGGCGCCATCCCGGTTTTTGTCGACATCGATGAAAAAAACCACAACATGAACCCGGCGCTTATTGAAGCCGCCATCACCAAAAAGACAAAAGCCATTATTCCCGTTCATCTGTTCGGACAACCGGCGGATATGGATCCGATTCTTGCCATCGCCCAAAAGCATGGCCTGAAAATTGTCGAAGACGCCTGCCAGGCGCACGGTGCGGAATACAAAGGAAAAAGGGCCGGTTCAATGGGCATCACCGGCTGCTTCAGTTTCTATCCCGGTAAAAACCTGGGCGCTTACGGCGAAGGCGGCGCTGTTGTCACCAACGACGACGCCCTGGCCGCCAACATGCGCATGTTCCGCGATCACGGCCAGGCCAAAAAATATTATCACGGCATCATCGGCTGGAATGCCCGGCTCGACGGCATTCAGGGCGCTGTCTTAAGCGTTAAGCTCAAACACCTCCAGGCCTGGAACGACGCGCGCCGTAAAAACGCCGCCCTCTATTCCGATCTGCTGAAATCCGTCAAAAGCATTATTTTGCCCGAAGAAATGGACTACGCAAGGCACGTCTATCACATTTACGCCATCCGCATTGAAGGCCGGGACAAACTCATGGCCTACCTGGGTGATAAAGGCGTTGCCACCGGCATTCACTATCCCGTGCCCGTGCATCTGCAAGACGCCTACAGCTTTCTGAAAAAAGGCGAAGGCAGCTTCCCGGTTGCCGAAAAATGCGCTTCGGAGTATGTATCTTTGCCGATGTTCGCGGAGCTGACCCATGAGCAAGTCACCTACGTTGCCGAACAAATCAAAGGGTATTATGCATGACGTAGAAGTACTCAGACCATCCGACTATCCCGACTGGAACAACCAGCTTGCCCCCGAGGCTGGTTGTTCCTTTTTTCACACCGCGCAATGGGCGGATGTTCTGACACAATCATACGGCTACCGACCGGTTTATTTCGCCATTCGCGACACGAACCGCATCGCAAATCTCCTGGCCGTCATGGAAGTGAAAAGCTTTTTGACCGGAAACAGAGGGGTGTCGCTGCCCTTCACCGACGCGTGCGAACCAATTGCCGAAAGCGCCGCGCATTTTCATGCCCTGTGGGATCAGGCTGTAACGTACGGAAAAAAACAAAGATGGAAATATCTTGAAGTCCGGGGCGGCGAAAAATACTTTGCAGATAATCTGCCGTTCGTGACCCACTATGGTCACCGTTTGGATTTGGAAAAGGATACCCAGGCGATTTATGCCCGGATGCGCGAATCAAATAAAAGAAACATCAACAAAGCGCGCAAGGAAAATGTTGAAGTTAACATATCCAACTCGGCCGACGCCGTTAAGCAATTCTGCCGCCTTAACACGCTGACCCGGCGGAAACACGGCCTGCCGCCGCAGCCCCGCGGCTTTTTTAAAAACTTATATGACCGGGTTATTGCGAAGGACATGGGGTTTATCGCCGTCGCCTCGCGGGGAGATAAAATTCTTGCCGCCAATGTTTACCTGCATTTCGGGAAAGAAGTCATTTATAAATACGGCGCATCCGATCAGGCCATGCAGCACCTGAGGGCCAACAACCTGGTCATGTGGAAAGCCATCAAATGGAGCTGTGACAGAGGTTTTCAATCGCTCAGTTTCGGTAGAACGGAAATGGAACATCAGGGATTGATGCAATTCAAATCGGGTTGGGCGGCCAATCAATACACCTTGTCGTACTATCGTTACGACTTACAAAAAAACGCGTTTGTCCGCGGCTCATCGGACATACATCCCGTTTATAAAAAAGTATTTGAGAAACTACCGGCGCCGGTTTTAAACATCATCGGCCATGTCCTTTACCGACACAAAGGTTAACAAACGTTTTAATTCGATTAACCCTTGCAAATAACTGGACAATGTTTTAAAAAATTAAATTCGTACAAGCAATAGCCAGATACGCAATTGCAGGCCGAATGCCCTCACCGGGCCTCCGCGTAAATACAAAATTTTACCGGAGCAAATAAATAGGGATCATGCTTCTGATTTTCCCTTGATACCGAACACCATGCCCCCCGGAAACAATTTCTGTAACCGAGAGGGCGAAGCTGTATGCGGGGACTCTAAACACATTGTCGGAAGAAGTTAAAATTATTGATCCATGTGCCGATCCCCGCTGGGATAGATTTGTACAAAATCACCCCCGCGGCTGGATTGTGCACCTGTCGGGGTGGAAAACCGCGATTGAAAATGCGTTCCCTCACATGAAAGGGCATTTTCTCGCGTTGATCGATTCCGAAACCGGTGTCATAAATGCCGGAATGCCAGTTTATGAAATCCGCAGCTGGCTTACCGGCAACCGCCTTGTCAGTATTCCTTTCGCCTCTATCTGCGACCCGCTGATTCTGAATCGACAACAAAGTGACGCGCTGACCGCCAGCGCATTCTCGCTTCTGGAAAACCTCGGATTTTCTTACATGGAGGTCCGAACACTACAAACAAACCCACTCATCAACAACCATTTAAAAGACACCAGCGAATACAAACATCACTACCTCGACCTTTCCGGCGGGCCTGAGGACATATGGAAAAACATCAGTTACAAGTCCATCCGATACCTGATTAACAAAGCCGCTAAAAACAAATTGCAGTTGAAATACGCATCTAATGAAGAGGACATTCGAAGCTTTTATACCCTCTACGCCGCAACACGAAAACGACTGGGCTTACCGGCACAGCCCTATTTGTTTTTCAAAACCCTTTACGACCTTTTCAGCCCGACCGGGAATGTCATCATCCTGCTCGCCTTATCCGGCCAAAATGTTGTCGCGGGCCATCTTCTTTTTAAATTTAATGACCGTGTCTCCGCAGAAGCATCCGGCGAAGACGCCCGGTACCGGCACCTGAACACCAATCAATTCCTGTACTGGGAGGGCATCAAATCGGCTTGCGCCGAGGGTTATAAAATTTATGATTTTGGAAGGACATCCGCCTACAATACAACCCTCACCGATTTTAAAAGAAGGTGGGGTACCCGACAAACGGATATTCACACCTTCTTTTACGACAAAAACACCAAAGCCCCTGCGTCAACCAATCGCGAAAACAGCACACCCTATAAAGTCATTCGATACATTTGTCAGAATTCACCCGACGCGATCCAGACCGTCCTGAGCCGGTTCTGCTATCGTCATCTGGGTTGAAATATTTCTAGAACTATTCATTAAGAGGCATAGACACCATGAAGCAACTTCTTGTTACAGGCGGATGCGGTTTTATCGGAGCCAACTTCATCCGCCACACGCTGGCAAACTATCCTGATTACAAAATCACCAATCTGGACAAGCTCACCTACGCCGGAAACCCCGGCAATCTGACCGACGTCGAATCCCAGCCCCGTTATCGGTTTGTCAAAGGCGATATCTGCGATGCCGAACTCGTCGGAAAGATATTTGCCGAAGAAAACATCGACACCGTCGTACACTTTGCCGCCGAATCCCAC
>JAWOJC010000283.1:0-4578 GCA_046484315.1 Smithellaceae bacterium
AAGGAACTTGCCGCCGAATCCAGCGCGATCATGATGTCTTTTCCGGGCTTATAATTCGCTTTTTCGATGGCCGTCATGATGAGGGAAAGCGCTTCTTCGTTGGATTTCAGATTGGGGGCGAAACCGCCTTCGTCGCCAACCGCCGTGTTATAGCCTTTACCTTTGAGCACGGATTTAAGCGCGTGGAAAACCTCCGCGTTCATGCGGATGGCTTCGGTGAAATTGGGAGCGCCCACCGGCATGATCATGAATTCCTGAATGTCCACATTGTTGTCGGCATGCTGGCCGCCGTTTAAAATGTTGGACTGGGGGATCGGCAGATCTTTGGTGTTCACGCCGCCCAAGTAACGGTAAAGCGGCAGACCCGAGATTTCCGCACCCGCCTTCGCACAGGCCAGAGAAACGGCCAGAATAGCGTTGGCGCCGAATTTTCCTTTGTTTTCCGTGCCGTCAAGTTCAATCATGGCATAGTCGATGTCGCGTTGACGGCGGCAATCCATACCGATAATTTCCGGCCCGATTTTATGGAGAATATTTTTAACGGCGTTTTGGACGCCTTTCCCGTTGTAACGTTTCTTGTTTCCGTCGCGCAGCTCCAACATTTCATGCTCACCGGTGGAAGCGCCTGACGGCACGGCCGCTCTGGCGGTAACACCTGCCAGTGTGGTGATTTCGGCTTCAACGGTGGGATTGCCTCGGGAATCCAGAATTTCTCTGGCGTGAATATTGATGATTTCCGGCATATAACAAAGACCTCCTTTTGCTTTGCCTCGAGCTATAACAGAGACGAGTTTTGATTTCAAGGCGATAAATCCAACAGAACCTTGTTTTCTTGCCGAAACTCGGATAAACGGAAAACCACAAAAAACGTTAAGGGGAGTCAGCCGAATCGTGACCGATGCCGTTGCCGTAAAGGGAAAAGACACCAAGCTTTTTTTTCATCTGAAAAAGTGGATGGAGAAAGCCGTGCTGGATTACAACATGATCCAAAAAGGCGACCGGTTATTGATTGGCGTTTCCGGCGGTGCAGACAGTTTCGCGCTTTTGGATCTGCTCGATTCGCGTATGATATTCGTGCCGGATTTTGAATTTATCGCCGTCAATATCGACATGGGATTTGATCCGGATTACAAGGCATACCGCGAGCTGGAAAAATATTTTCACGATCATCACTACCCGTGTGTCATGGAAAAAACCGACATCGGCCCCTTGTCGCACAGTGAGTTCAACCGGAAAAATCCCTGCTTTTTATGTTCGCGTTTGCGGCGCAAAAGAATTTTTGAAATTGCGGACGAAAAAGGCTGCAACAAGATTGCTTTTGCCCACCATCGTGACGATATTACCGAAACGCTGCTCATTAACCTGTTTTACGGCCGCGAGATCAGCACAATGACGCCCAACCAGAGTATTTTTGGCGGTAAGCTGCATATTATCCGGCCGCTGGCCTATTTGAGGGAAGAACTGGTTAAAAAATACAGCCGCCAGAGGCAGTTTCCCGCAGTGCCGAATGCGTGTCCGACCAGTGATCACTCACGGCGCAGTTATATTAAAAATTTGTTAAACGATTTGGAAAAGGATAATCCCGACATTCGGCACAACATTTACACGGCCATGAGCCACGTCAAGCCGGACTACTTAATGTCGAAGCCGAAAAAATAAATGGCTTTAACCGCATTTTAAGGTAAAATCGAACCATGGCAAAAGAAAACACAGCACAAAGACTGATCGCGTCCAACAAAACGGCACGCCTTAATTACGACATCGACGACGTTTACGAAGCGGGCATGGTTTTATCCGGCACCGAAGTCAAGGCCCTGCGCGCCGGCAAGGCCAATCTTAAAGACAGCTACGCCGTCGTAAAAGACGACGAAGTTTATCTGCGCGAGATGCACATCAGCCACTACGATCACGGCAATCGGGCCAACCATGAGCCGCTCAGACCGCGTAAACTGCTTTTGCACAAGCGCGAGATTCGTAAACTCTACGGTAAATCCAGGGAAAAAGGATTGGCGCTCGTGCCGCTCAAGCTCTACTTCAAAAACGGGATGGTGAAAGTTGAAATCGGCGTCGGTAAGGGAAAAAAGCAATACGACCGCCGGGAAGACATTAAAAAGCGCGAAGAGCGCCGCACCCTTTCGCGCGATTTTAAATCGAAGCAAATCAAAATTTAACGTTTGCTCTGTCGGAGAATGTGTCGGCTTTCGAGCCGCAACCCGGCGGCAATCACAGGTGAGGAAGCTGATGGAAGGAAAAAAAGTCAGTGAAAGCCGGGTGATCATTGCCCAGGTGATGAATCCCGAAAGCGCCAATCCGGCGGGCAACGTCCACGGTGGCGACATTATGAAATTGATCGATACCGCCGGCGGCGTCGCGGCCACAAGGCATGCGCGGGCGCATGTCGTCACCGCATCCATAGACCGGATGGATTTTCATCATCCCGTCTATGTGGGCGATTTTCTCATTCTCAAGGCATCCATCAACCTTGTCGGCCGGACGTCTATGGAAGTCGGTGTCCGCGTGGAGGCCGAAAACCCGATCTCCGGCGAGAAGCGGCATACCGGGTCCGCCTATCTGACCTTTGTCGCGCTTGATGCCAACAAGCGGCCAATACAACTGCCGCCGCTCATCCTGGAGACAGACGAAGAAAAACACAGAAATGCCGAGGCGGTGGAAAGAAGACAGATGCGTCTGGCCGAAAAGAAAAAAGAAAAGAAAAAACACGAAGACGGCGGGTATTTTTAACAGATCGAACCTGTGTGGGACAGCCGTCGTCCGTATGGACAGCCTGATCCCTTTGACAAATGACGATCTACAGGCTATATTACAAACGAATTTACAAAAAGGGGGGCGTAACGGTTTCGACGGGGACATTTGAAGTTGTAGAAGCGTGCCGAGGTTCCTACAGGCCTCGTTAAACAGGTAGGAAACATATAATCGCAGACAACTACGATTACGCACTAGCCGCTTAGACGGCTAGCGTCGAGCTCAGTTCTCTTGTCGGCTGAAGGAGACGTCATTTAGACAAGATAGCCAAACTTCTTGCCTGGGGGAGGGCGGCGAAAACTTACAGGATAGCGCGGTCAAGATCCGGCCTTAGGGAGCTAGCCAGCGCGAAGGTTCAAAAACGAAGGCTACGCACGTAGACGCTCCAGCGGAAGGTTTTCGGACGCGGGTTCAATTCCCGCCGCCTCCACCAAGACATAGTCCAGCAAAGTTCGAAGAAGTGCAAAACCCGTTAGAAATAGCGGGTTTTTTGTTGTCTTGTGTCCAGTGAGGTGCTATAAGGTTCATCAAAATCCAGCATCTTTGGGGGTATGAAAGGGTGGATAATACCCCCAAAAATATTGGATACCCCCAAACAAGGATAATAGACTATGCCTAAAAAGATCAAGCCTCTTTCGGAAATGAAGATTCGTAATGCCAAGGTGTCTGGTAAAGACTACAAGCTTTTTGATGGCGATGGGCTATTCCTCCTGGTGACAGTGGCCGGTGGGAAGCTCTGGCGTTTTAAATACCGTTTTGGTGGGAAAGAAAAAACTCTTTCCTTTGGTGCTTACCCCGCAATAACACTGCTCGATGCCCGTCAAAGAAGAGATGAAGCCCGGAAGCAGATGGCGCATGGTGTTGACCCGGGGGCTGTGCTCAAAGCACAAAAACAGGCCAGTATTGAGGACACGAATACATTTGAAGTGATCGCAATCGAATGGCATGATCGATTCACGTCGAAATGGAGCGCAGGTCATGCCAGAACAATTATGTCTCGCATGGAACAGAACCTTTTCCCGTGGATCGGGAAATGTGCTATTTCTGAAATCAAGGTCCCTGAACTGCTGGCGGCATTAAGGCGCGTGGAAGACCGCGGAGCGTTGGAAACAGCCCATCGAATTAGAGCTATTGCCGGACAGGTCTTTCGCTATGCGGTAGCAACGGCACGTGCTGAACGTGACATATCAGCAGATTTAAGAGGCGCACTGCCTCCACCCAAAAAAAAGCACAGAGCCGCCATTACGAAGCCGCCGCAAGTTGGGAAACTGTTAAGAGCCATTGATGGATATTCCGGAAGTATCATTGTCAAGAGTGCCTTCAAGCTGGCACCTTTGGTTTTCGTCCGTCCGGGGGAATTGCGCCAGATGGAATGGAGTGAAGTGGATCTTGCGAACGCTGAATGGAATATCCCGGCAGTTAAAATGAAAATGAAAGAACCCCATATGGTACCTTTGTCGAGGCAGGCTTTGGAAATCTTGGAAGAGATTAAGTTGTTGACAGGGGCTCACCGCTATGCATTTCCCTCAGGGCGAAGTTTTGATCGTCCCATGTCGGATAATGCGATATTAGCCGCGTTGCGGCGCATGGGATACGACAAAGAAGAAATGTCTGGGCATGGTTTCCGGGCAATTGCACGGACCTTGCTCGACGAGGTGCTACATGTGAGGCCGGAGCTGATTGAGCATCAACTTGCACACACGGTTAAAGATCCCCTGGGACGCGCTTACAACAGAACAAAGCACTTGGACGAAAGAAGGATTATAATGCAAGCTTGGGCCGACTACCTGGACGAATTGAAACTTGGTGCGAAAG
>JAWOJC010000288.1:0-4997 GCA_046484315.1 Smithellaceae bacterium
GAATGGATTCAGGAATTTTTCAACACGGAGACCAGCCCTTCAGGCCATGGTTTTAATCTGGTTTCATCCAACCCGAATTATCATCTGGTTCCGGACGACGAAAGAGCCGGCTTTGCCTGTTACAGTTTTGTGCCCAAGGCGGATGTGCCGCTGAAGGTCATCGTGCTGGACGACACGCAAAGAGAAGACGACGGTTCAGTCGATATCCATGGCCACGGCTTTCTTGACGAAACGCGCTGGGCCTGGCTGCAAGCCGAACTGGCAGATGGTCAGACGGCCAATCAGCTGATGATCATTGCCTGCCATATCCCGATCTGTGTGACCAATATCGGCACTGAACTGGAATGGTGGCTGGGCGCCCATGGTGATTCATCCACCACAACCACGAATGCCTGCACGATCACGGAGCTGATTTCAACCCTCCAGAACGCCACGAATCTGCTGATGTGGATCTCCGGGCATCGTCATGTCAATACCGTGAAAGCCTTTGTATCGCCTGATCGGGAGGGTGCGCCTGAAAAGGGCTTCTGGCAGGTGGAGACCTCGTCACTTCGTGATTTCCCGCAGCAGTTCCGCACCTTTGAGATTTTCCTCAACAGTGACTACACCATTTCAATTGAGGCGATTAACGTGGATACGGCGGTCAAAGCGGGAACGCCTGCGGCCACATCGCGAAAGCATGCCATTGCAACGCAGCAGATCCTTCAGGGTCAGTTGAAGGGGAATCCTCCCAACTACGCGACGATGTATGGTATGGATTTGGGTCCTGTAGATCCAACCCGTCCGCAGGGCGGTGATCCGATTGCACCGGGTTCGGGAGACGCATTTACCGACCCGTCCATCCAGTTTGTGGATCTGACGGATAAGGGGATTCCGTACAATGCCTCTTACAACGCCAAGCTCTACAAGCCATTGAGCCAGGCGATGAAGGATCATTTGGAGGAACTGTTCCCTTAATCTGTCTGTAATGTTAATGACGAGGTCAACCGGGCGTTATAAGCGAAAAAAGGTTCAACAAGCAGTGGAAAACTGCAAGTTGAGCCTTTTTTTGATTTTTATAAGCAGAAAGATAAAGAAGTTATTGATCTTTGAAAAAGGAAAAGGTCACTTCGACCATGTGTGCTGACTTTTTTCAGAATCCCCGGTCATCTTCCTGGCCTGGGTTACAATCGTCCGCACCTTTTCAGCGTTCATTCCCGCGATTCGCTCTAATCCTTTTTTTTCTGCACCGGCAACCTTGGCAATGGTGTCATAGCTTGATTCGATCAAGCGCCGCGACAAAACTTCGCCTATACCTTCAAGTTTTCGCAGCTCTTTCATTTGTTCCTTCACAGCATCCCCCTATTTACTTTCATAAGCGAACTAACACCGATAAACATTAAAATGCTGCACTGCCGGGATATGTCATGCCGTTAGAATCAAACTCCGCACACATCCTGGTGGAGATTTCAAAACTGCCCAATGCTCAGCAGCAATCATCCGAGTGTGTCAATCGCCCGGGCTACCTCAATCCTAAATAGCCTGCAATGATCAGTACCACGACAACAACGCCGATAATGTAAAAAATATTCATGTCCGTTTCACCTCCCTTTCGCATAATCGGATCATCTTCAACCTTCAAGTCGATGTTGGATGAGATGACCGAGTCTAAACAATGATACAGCAAACGGCCTGCCAACCATGACGGGAATTCAAAGTATTTTTATTCGTGCTTAAATAACATCGTGTTATAGCTCACAGGAGAGGTCGGTTCATACCATAAAATCATGTCGCTTGGCCTCAATATCCGGTGGATCCTCAACATGTTGAGGGATATGCTGAGGTGCCCGATCTCAAATATGACGACCTCCTGCAGGGAAGCGATGCCGGAACCATTCAAATCCGGTCAGCTTGTCGTCGTTTTCATGCCCCCTCAAGAGGGACAGAAGAACTTGAATCAAGGCTTTCGGGTAGATTGATATGCGAGAAAAGCGGAAAATGGTCGGAGGGGAAGCACCGCTTACGCCTGAGCAGAATGATTTGAGAATCCTGCACACGAACCGATGAAGAGGCAAAGATATAATCGAGTTTGAAGCGGAAAAAAAAGGGAAGGTATCCGTGGAAGGTGGACGCATTGCGCTTTGTCGGATATCGAACCCGGAAGGTGTCCATCAGCGGATCGGGATTTTGAACTTTCCCTTCCGCTTTGGTGTTCAAAAGAATTTTACCTTTTAAGTATTGAATGGGCACGCTCTTTTCCCTGGCATTAAAATCTCCGGTCAAAACAAAAGCATCCGGATGAGACCGTCCGGCTATCCGCCGGGTTAACAGCAAGACGCCTTTTTTCCGTGACCGCTGTGACAGATGATCCAAATGGGTATTGTAAAAATAAAACGCCTGACCGGATTCTTTTTCAATCAGCCGCACCCAGGTGCAGTATCGCGGCATGATGTTTCCCCAGCCTTTGGACGCCGGAATATCCGGAGTGTCTGAATACCAGAAAGCGCCTTCCTCCGAAAGCGCGAAACGCGCCGCGTTATAAAAAACGGGATTATGTAAAATTTTGTTGCTGCCGGAACTTATAATATTGACTACCGCATAACCGGGTAGCATGGTGCGGATTTCAGAAATTTGAAAATCCAGAGCTTCCTGAAGCCCCAATACATCCGGGGAATAATGACTGAATATTTCATTCACCAGATCACGGCGATACATCCAGTGATTTTTACCATCCTGTCTTGTTCCGCGCCGGATATTAAAACTCATGACATTGATACCCAAGCCGGTGTTGCGCCGCAAATCAGATAGCGGATCCATGGGCAATTCGTGATATCTGCGGTTAAGCTTAAAACCCGCCAGCCACTTCGCCTTCTGAAAAACCGACTGAAGTGATGTTTTAACAAATTTGAGTTTCTTCATTTTCCCTGAACCCTTTATCTGAAACGCTTTAAGGTTATCTGCCGACTATGGGCCTAGTTTAAGCATGAAAGTGCAAAAGGCAAATCACGCTGTAAATGATGGCGAATCAGATTATTTGTGATAGAATTGACCCATGAAGATCGTAAATATCGCCAAGTCTTTCTTTTTGATTATTCTATTTGCCGCCACCTTATGCCTCATCAACGGTTGTGCGACCCTGCCCGACGTCTCAGACAAAATGGATGAAGCGCCGACTGGTGAAAGACCTCGTCAGATCGTTTCATCCAAAGGACTCCTGTCAGAGCAAAAAAGCAAAGCCATTATGGAGCGTCTCAAGCAATCGGTCAACCCGACGGACATTCTGGAGCGTTACATTACGGTGGTCGAGTCGGTCACGGAAAGCCCGCTGACCCGGGGAAACAAAGTCACCTTGCTCATTGACGGGCCTGCCACGTATGCGGCGATGTTCGAGATCGTCAAAAATGCCAAAAGTCATATCAACCTGGAGACATTCATCATTGAAGATGACGCTATTGGCGGAAAGTTTACCGATCTTTTGTTGAAAAAGCAAAAGGAAGGGGTTCAGGTCAACCTGATTTACGACAGCGTGGGCAGTATTTCGACGCCGGAATCCTTCTTTAAACGCCTGCGGAACGGGGGAATTCAGGTGGTCGAGTTCAATCCGATGAACCCCTTCACGTTCCCAGGAAACTGGTTAATGATGAACCCGGATCACCGTAAGATTTTGATTGTTGACGGCAAAATCGCAATCATCGGCGGCATCAACATCAGCAACGTCTATTCGAGCGGACCGTCCCGGAGGAAAAAAACAAAAGGCGAGTCTCTGTCCTGGCGTGACACGGACATTCAAATTGAAGGTCCCGCTGTTGCCGAATTTCAAAAGCTTTTTTGTGACACCTGGTCCAAACAGAAGGGCCCCGCATTATCAGATAATCACTATTTCCCCGATCTGAAAGAATCAGGAAAAGCCCTGGTGCGGGTCGTCGGCAGCACACCGGGCTCCGACAACCGGCTGACGTTTATCATGTATGTCGCTGCAATCACGTATGCGGAACAGTCTATTCATCTGACCAATGCTTATTTTGTTCCCGACGACCAGATATTAGAGGCCTTTAAGGATGCCGCAAGGCGTGGTGTGGACGTCAAAATTCTTCTCCCCTCAGTCAGTGATTCTTTAATGGTCCTGCATGCGGCACGGTATAATTATTCCGCCCTGCTCAAGGCGGGCGTGAAAATCTATGAGCGCGAAAACGCATTGCTCCATGCGAAAACCGCCGTGATCGACGGTGTCTGGTCAACGGTCGGCTCCACCAATTTGGACAATTGGAGCCTCTTGAGCAGCAACGAAGTCAATGCGGTGGTCCTCAGTCGCGAGTTTGCGGTGGACATGGAGCGCATGTTTGCCGATGACCTCGAGCAATCCACCGCGATACAAATAGACCTTTGGGAAAAAAGGCCTTTATTCCAGAAAATCAAAGAAGCGGCGGCGCACTTATTTGCCCGTTGGATGTAATGCTCAGCTAAGATCGTTCCTTCATTACGAATCAGCATTCCCTCAGAATATTTCAGGCTCCACCAAATATCGCGGCCAGGCAATCCATTATTGTTTATATCAAACACCTCCCAATTCTTACTGAACGTTTTGAATTTTATTAATTTAAGTATTCATCACCTCAAACCGAATTAGAAAGCGAACGCAAGAAAAGGAGCATGAAGCATGACAGAAGAAAAGAAGGACAACCATCCCTTATCCAAAGCCGGGGAGTGGTTAACGAAACATCGCGAGGGATTAACTCGTCGTAATTTCATAAAATATTCCGCCGGGTCTGTCGCCGTCCTTTCTTTAGGCTCGCTGGCCCAGGGATGCGGCAGCGATAGTGACAGCGCCGTGCCACATGTTGCGGGATACCCGATTGATTCCGAGGTTTACACCACACTCCAAAAAACGGTTCAACTGAGCCAGAGTTTTTCGGAGACGATTGAACCTCAAAATCTTCAGAATATTTTGGAATACGATTCAAAAGGCTACGGCGTCTGGGGGGATGGCGGTCCGCTTGCCCCCCAACTGCGCACGGATA
>JAWOJC010000327.1:0-2621 GCA_046484315.1 Smithellaceae bacterium
CCGAGAATCAGCTTCATCATGAAGGCGGGCGCGGGCAGAAAAGACGGCCTGTGTAAAATCCGACCGATGGCCTCACCCAGTTGCCTGTTGCGGACCGGTTGAGGCGCACACAGATTTACCGGGCCGTTAATATCCTTTCGCTCCAAAAGAAAGATGAAAGCCGCGGCCAGATCATCCATATGCACCCACGAGAACCACTGACGTCCATTGCCGATCGGACCGCCCAGAAAGTATTTGAACAACGGAACCATCTGCCCCAGCGCGCCGCCGTTCTTCCCCAGCACAATGCCGAACCGCGTCAGGACAACGCGCGCACCCTTGTCTTCGGCACGCCGGGCCTCCTTTTCCCAATCCAGGGCCAAGCGGGCCAGAAAGTCTTTCCCGGGCGCGTCGCTTTCCGTCAGTTCCTCATCCTCATGAAAACCGTAAACGCCGACGGCGGAGGTGCTCAAAAAAACGATGTGCTTTGCGTCATCCGGCAGGGCTTCGACCAGGTGGCGTGTGGTCAGAATGCGGCTTTGCCGCAGAACTTTTTTGTAGGATTTTGTCCACCGGCTGAAGATGGAAGCCCCGGCCAGATTGATGATGACGTCATGCTCCGACACAGCCTTCTGCCAGTTACCTTTCACCGTCGGATTGCCGGCAACGTAGGAAAGGCCTGCCATTTTCAGCGCAGGCTCTTTCGGAGCGGGATCCAGAACCGTCACGGTGTGGCCTTCGTGAATAAGTCGTTTCGTCAGATACGTCCCGACAAACCCCGTACCGCCTGTCATGAACACTTTCATCTCCGGCCTCCTTTTTTCAGTCCGGTCGGATTGACTCCCCGGACAGCCTGGTGAAAAAGCGCAAAGCTATCTGCCGTCGCCGATGAGCGGCAGCACCTGATCCACTTTAAAATAGATCAGAAATTTCGATTCTGTCTTTTCTTTACCTTCCGGGTCATGATGTTTTTTCCGGCGCAGCTCACCGATCAGCGGCGAATCCTTCTCTTCGCGGATTTTAGTCAAATACAATCTTTTGCCTTCGTAAGACCCCTCCTGCCAAAAAAGATAGACGGCAAAGGGATTAGATTCCAGATTGGCGTGCGTCAGGCGGTCGGCTGCGATAAACGCCACGGTTTCTTCGTCAACAAAGTGCGGACGTCCATAGATTGCCGCGTTAACCCTGCCTGACTTATCGGCGGTGGAAAGCACACCAACCCCTTTGGTATTTTCAAAATATTCGTTGAGCTTCATGATTCCTCCTTTGATTTTGAGCTGGTTTCGGATAAACTAAGGCACATCTTCAGAATTGTAAAGGGAGCAAACGGGCAAAATGAAAAAATTCCTGCTGCTTTTTGTCTTGGGAATGATCGGATGCGTCACCGTCCCGCAAGGTGTAACGCCGGTGGATCATTTTGATCTGCACAGATACCTGGGCCGGTGGTATGAAATCGCGAGACTCGACCATGCGTTTGAACGAGGCCTGTCGGACGTGACGGCAGAATACACTCTGAATCCGGATGGCAGCCTGCGCGTGATCAATCGCGGCTACGCGGATCAGGAAAATAAATGGAAAGAAGTCGAAGGCCGGGCGTATTTCGTTAAACGACCGGATCAGGGATTCCTGAAAGTGTCTTTTTTCGGCCCTTTTTACGGCTCGTATGTGATTTTTGATCTGGATGATAAGGGCTATTCCCACGCGCTGGTTTGCGGCCCGAATCGCTCTTATTTTTGGCTTCTGGCACGCAGTCCCGACATGGAAGACGATGTTAAAAAGCGCCTGATTGCCAGGGCGGCCGCGCTGGGATTTGACACACACAAACTGATTTATGTGCGGCACAGCCGTTAGAGGAGAAAAACATGGCTTACAGAATTCTGGGCATCTCCGGCAGCCCCGTTAAAAAAGGCAATGTGGAAACTTTTTTAAAACAGGCCATTGAGACGCTGCCCGCCAAAAACATTGCGTTCGACATTGTAAATCTCTCCTCGGTTAAGATTAAGGACTGTATCCACTGCAACTTCTGCCTGACCAAACAAACCCCAGGACAATACTGCGCCCTGAAGGATGACGCACAGATCGTTTTTGAGAAAGCCGAGGCGGCGGATATCATTGTGTTGGCCAGCCCCGTCTATTTCATGCGCACATCCGCGCGTATGGCATCTCTGGTCGACCGGTTTCGCGTGTTCATTTTCGGCAATCTGACAGCGGGCCGCATGAAAAATAAAATCGGCGGAAGCATGGCCGTCTCCTGGCTGCGCCAGGGTGGGATCGAATTGACACACCTGTCGCATATCACCACATTTCTGGGTCTGGAGATGATTCCCGCCTGTGTCCACAAAGGCGTAAGCCCCCTGGGCGCGTCCGCGTACGCCAGCCCGGAGGGATCGGGAAATTTCGATCCGCAGGTCAAACTGGGCATTCAACACGATGACGCGGGCCTTCTGTCGTCGCGCCTGATGATGCGCAGGGCTCTCGAACTGGCCAGACTCATTCGCAAATAACATTAATCCATCCAGCGGCGGCCAAAATAGACCGCCTTGTCAATTTGTCCTTGACAAAGCCCCCCTGCTTTCTCTATAACATTAAAGCGCAACTTTAATGTTTGGATCGACCCATGAAATTAAAAATCGGAGAAATTG
>JAWOJC010000195.1:0-5761 GCA_046484315.1 Smithellaceae bacterium
CGCGCAATGAAGGATTACGTTCCCGCAGATCTGAGCGCCACGCCAAAGAGAAATATCAATCACGAGTATTTGAATGCTCACAATGGCATTTTGAATATCATGGCAGAATTCGGCCTGACGGGGGCAGCGGCTGGTCTGGCCTTTATGGCGTACCTGATTGTTTGTTTTATCCGCCGTTATGGCGGTTTTCCGCCAGGGCCGGTTCATGTCCTCCCGGTCGGGATTGTTTTCTCCTTCCTTCCCGATGCCTTTTTTTACAGTTTATTTTATATGTCTGTCGCTTTAACGATTTTTCTGCTCTTCGCTTTTCCCGGTAATGCGCTTGGCCCCGAGATCCCTCCGATGCAATCTGCTTTGCCAACCGCAGGAGGAAAGGCGTTAAAAAAGATAACTCCCGGGGTTGAGGAGAAGCGATGATAAGCATAAACAATCGCCTGCTGGTCCGGTCTTACATCATTTTACTCATGCTTTCTCTGGCCATCGATGTCCGGATGGTCTTTTTTATCGGTCTTATTTTTTGCGGTATCTATTATCGGGAGTTTCTCTGTTTTCTGCGGGAAAGAAAAATCGTCCTTCTCATGATGGGACTCTTTCTTCTTTCCGGAATCCTCTCCGCCTTGTTTTCTCCGTATTCTGCGCTTTTGGGTTTGAAAGCAACCTGCCATTATGCCGGGTTCATCAGCATTGCCTGCCTTCTTCTTTTCCTTTTTTCGATTGCCGGTGAGAAGGCCGGCCTTTTTTATCTCAAAGTCCTGGTCGGACTGGCGCTTTTTCTTGCTCTAATCGCTTTTGGTGAAGTGGTCAGCGAAAACATCAGCCGATTTCTTGCGGATCTTTTCCGCAACGGGGAACGGGCAATGATCAGCGGGCGCGTCAGAGCGGGAGCGACCCTGCACCACGCTAACGTCTTCGGCTGTTTTATGTCTCTGGGCATTCTCATCCTGATTTATCTGAAGGACGCAGTCGGCTTAAAGGCAAAACTATTTTATCCGGTGGCGACGATCCTTGCCGCAGGCATGGCTCTGTCGGCCTCGCGCAACGCCGTGTTTGTGCTTGCTTTGCCCTTGCTGATGCTTTTGTTGAACAGGAAGACCGTTAAAACCGTTGCGCTGATGATGGTCATAGCGCTGATCGCACTGGCCATCTTAACCCCATCGACTGCCAGGTTTTCCGACATATGGAAAATATCCGCCAGAACAAACACCAGCGTTTCCGTCGTTGAAAGAGGGGAGGACCGCCGTTTCAACACCGCTTCCACCCGGCTGTGGCTATGGCAGAGCGCGCTTGCGATGTTTTATGATCATCCTCTGACGGGTGTGGGGCCGGGCTCCAGTAGTCGTGCCATGAAAGACTATGCGTCTGCGCCTCTGCTTGCCGTTGAGAAGGAAAAAATCGAGAAAATGTATTTAAACGCCCATAATGGTTTTTTAAACATTCTGGCTGAATTCGGCCTTGTGGGATCAGCCGTGGCCCTGGCCTTCGCCTTGTATCTGGCGGTATTGCTGATCCGCCGATATGATGTGTTTCCGCCTGCGCCTGTTCATGCCATTCTGTCCGGAATCGTGCTATCCTTCATCCCTGATGCTTTTTTATACAGTATCTTTTATATGTCCATCGTCCTCACGCTTTTTTTGCTCTTTGCCTTTCCCGCAAAGACAGGATCCGCCTTGTCGATAGCGCCTGATCAGCCAGCCTCCCGCGAGAAGGGTTAAAAGACCCTCCGTTGCCACCGTGGAAAAAGCGGCACCTTTTGCCGCATACGCGGGGATTAACAGGAAATTCAAGCCCACGTTAAAAACGGCGCACAGAACCGCGGCAAAGGCGTAATATTTTTCTCCATTGAGCGCGATGATGCCCTGGGTAAAAATGAAATTGGGCAGGAGAAAAAGCAGGGCCAGAAGCAGAAGCGGCAGGAGTTCAGACGCCGGGCTGAAGTTCTGTCCGAAGATCAAGATGATGATCTGTGGAGCGTAGATCATTGCCGGCGCGATGATCAGGATCGCCATCAAGACAGCTAAGGCTATACCGCTTGCCAGACGTCGAAAAAACGTTTCTTGGTCGAGCCAGCTCAGCCGCAGGTGCCGGAAATGCATATGAACGATTGGCGTGGACAGAAGAATCACGCCTTCCAGAAACTGAAAAGCGGCGCCGTAGTATCCCACGATATTCAGATCAGGCAGCAAATGCTTGAGCATAATAATGTCGCTTTTGAAATAAACCATCGTCGCCCCGTTGATGATCATAAAGGGAAAGCATGTTTTCCACATCGGCCATGAAGGAAACGTCAGTCTCGGACGGACCATCAAATCGCGACCATTTTTGGTCAGAAAAAGGAAAAGCTGGCCGAGAATGAAGCCCAGGAAGACTTTCTCCGGCGATGGGGGCGTGAATAAAATGATCAGCAAAACGGGAGCGGCAATGAAGGTGCTCACCTGAAGGCGCCAGACGGCTTCCCGGGTAAAATCCCCCTGCCCCTTCATGAGGGAGGAAACGATATTGGTAAGACACCGAAAGGCGAGATAAACAAAAGCCAATAGAAAAGCGGTTTTAAAAGCCGTTCCGGACAGAAGGACGACGGCTGATCCCAAGAGCGTCACCAGCGCCACGTAGCTGAAATATCCGGACACAAGGGTATGAGCAGAAAGACGGGTGTTGTCCGACTGGGCGACTTTTTCCCGAAAGATCAGCATCTGGAAACCGCCATCCTGGAAGATAGCGAAAAGAGAGGCAATCGCCTGAACGTAAAGAAAGATCGCCCATGAGGAGGGGCCGAGCTTGCGGGCAAGGAAGGCCAGCAGAAAGAACATCACCCCGGCTCCATAGATGACGGCTAACCATTGGCTGGCTGCAATTCTGACAAGCGCGAATACTGAACCCTTCATCGGGGAAACCTCTTATCAAAAAACAAAAGGGTTGTCATGATTTTGTTGATCGCCAATACGTAAACAGAACAAACAGTGGCGAATGGAACATAACGGATCGGGGCGCGTTTTCTTTCCTATCAACACCGTCAAACTCTGGACGATATCATCAGTAGTCATACCAGTGCCGCTGATCGCCCGCCCTCAATTAAAAATTCCGGACAGGGGCGTTTTGCTCAGCACGGCCATCGGGCCTCTTCTTCCATCTTGCGTCTACCTCTTTTCTAAATGCTAGCCTATTATTTCTTGCAATCTTTTCAGAACGATGTATGATTTTACGACAAGTTTATGTCAGGCAAGGCACCAGGAAGTAACAACGATAGATGATGGAAATGGTGTGAACATCGAGGGTAAAAAACTCAAGCGTATTGAGCAGACAAGCGTCGTTCTTTGCAGATTAACCATATGGTTTTGATGTTTTCCGGCAAGGAGGACATATGAATGCAGAGCAATTCTTATTGGAAGCGCAAAAGATTCTGCGCGTCGGCGCCGCCTCGGCCGCCGCTTATGTTGAAGCCAGAGATGTTTTGCTCGACGAGGTCAATGCGTTTATGACCGCGCATCCTCAGCTATCGGCGCTCATCGGCGGAAATCCACTCGGCATGATGTACGACAACCACCGCAACCATATCGATTTCCTTTCCACCGTTTTTAAATTTCACAGCTTTGACATGCTGGCTAAAACATTGCCCTGGGTTTACCATTCCTACCGGGCCCACGGCTTTTCATTTGATTATTTCCCCGTTGCACTTGAAGCTTGGAAAAGTGCGGTAAATAAGCACCTGCCGCCCGCCGCGGCTGCTGAAATATTAACCGTTTATGACTGGATGATTCAACACCATCACACATTGATTGATCTTTCCGCCCTGACTTCCGCAGCGTCTGAGGCTTATCCAGAGCTTACCGATGAGCGAAGAACATTCGGCGCATTCCTTCTGGCTGGCAACTATGCCGGCAGCATGAAAATTGCCGAATCCGTTCTGGCGAGAGAAAACGGACAGGAGGCGCTCTATCTGGGCCTCATCAAACCGGTCATGTATGAAATCGGCAGTCTTTGGGAGGACGACAAGATCAGCACGGCGGAAGAACATTTGGCTACGTCGCTTGTCGGGAGAATTCTTGCCGCCCTTTACGACAAACTGCCCTTTTCCGCGACAACCAGAGGCAAGGCCATTGTCACATCCGCGCCCAACGAATACCATGAACTGGGAGCAAGACTGCTGGCCGATATGCTGGAATCGGATGGATGGGACGTTCTTTTTCTGGGCGCCAACACGCCGGCTCAGGCGCTGATCGACCTGATCCGGAAAAACCGGCCGCGGTTTGTGGCCATTTCTCTGACCATCCCTTTTTCCATTGACCGAGTTTCCGGCATCATTTCAGCCATCCGGAATATCCCCGAGCTCAGTTCCGTCAAAATCATGGTGGGCGGCGCGGCTTTCAGCACGGCCCATGATTTGTGGCGGCAAATCGGCGCGGATGCCTGGGCAGACACAGCGCCAAGCGCCATCCGGCAGGTTCGGGCATGGTGAAAGAAGCCGAACCTGTTTCCGTTCTTCGCGCGGTTTTGGCCGAAAACCCCGAGATCGTCACCGACTATCTCATGGCCGGCGGCAGACTGGCGATACTTCTTGTCGACCGTCAGGGAAGCATTCTCGATTGCAATCCCTTTTTTCTGGAAAACGCGGGGCTTGCGGAAAAGCCCATCGGTCAATCCGTCGATATTTTTCTTACGGAAAGCCTCCCCACCGCACAGGAAGGCGAACCTCAAATCTGCCGGAACGTGCGCCTCACCTTTATCCTGAATCATTCACTGGAGCATACGCTGTCGGGACATATGATGGATATCGGTAACCGTCGCCTCATTGTCGCGCATTCGATTCGTCTGACCGACAACGAAATGGTGACGAAGATGTCTCGCTTCAACGACGAGCTGACGGATCTGACGCGGGCGCTCAATAAAAAAAACCGCGAGCTTGCGGCCGCAAACGAGAAAATCACGCAGTTGATGAACACAGACCCGCTAACGGGATTGTCCAACCGGCGGCAGCTTCTGGAACATCTTGATGTGGAAATCTCCAAGGCCCGCCGTCACGGCTCTGCGCTTTCAGCGGTGATGATGGATATTGACCATTTCAAATCGATCAACGACACGTTCGGTCATGACGGCGGAGACAGAGTGCTTGCTGGCATTGCGCAAGCGATGCGTTCGATGTGCCGCAAAGAAGACATCATTGCCCGCTTCGGCGGAGAGGAATTCATCCTCCTCCTTCCCGGTTCACCTGCCTCGTCAGCGTTGGAATGCGCGGAAAGAATCCGCAAAGCGATCCAGGATAAAGCTTTCGAGGGCATCCCCCGCCAAGTGACCGCGAGCTTCGGTGTGAGTCTTTTTTCGAAAGACGATACACAGGACAGTTTGCTCAAGCGCGCGGACAATGCCCTCTATCTAGCCAAGACATCCGGCCGAAACCGCATTGAACTCAACGAAGATCGATAATGGATCATTGGGCGAATGGGGTGGAGATCATACAGGAAACTTTCTGTTCATTAGAAAGCTATGCTTGATTATTATGGCGGCGATCATCGGAAATCCAGCAAGAGCCATAAAAAGTTCGTGGCAGAATTCCGAGGCCAGTCTACTTAATTTTTCCTTTATTGGATTTGGTTCCGGACTGGAAGGGATATTTTGCAGGAAGGGATAGAGGAAATAGATTGCCAGCGGATAAGACGACATGAACGGACCGGCCTCTCGGAGACGAGCACTTGATCAATAAAATAGAGCCCAAAGTTAATCGTGCTTTGCACAAGAAAAGCCGGGGACAAAACAAGAAAAAAATCAC
>JAWOJC010000249.1:0-8497 GCA_046484315.1 Smithellaceae bacterium
ATCACGATGCGTTCGCAGAAACGCGCCTCATCCATATAGTGCGTGGTGACAAACACCGTGATGCCGTCGGCGGCGATCTGTCGGATGAAGGCCCAGAAATGCCCGCGTGTGATCGGATCAACGCCGGATGTCGGTTCATCGAGAAAAAGAATCTGCGGCTCATGCAAAAGCGCGCAGCCCAGCGCGAGACGCTGGCGCCATCCCGGCGGCAGTTCGCCCGTGATGCGGTTTCGGACATCGTTTAAGCGCGTGAGGTTTAACACGCAGGCCATGCGGTCCGCCCACTTATTTTGAGGGACGCTGTACACGCCCAGATAGAAACGGATATTCTCATAGGGGGTTAAATCTTCATACAGGGAAAACTTCTGCGACATGTAACCGATGGCGTGTTTGACTTCTTCGGGCCGTGAAACAATATCATAGCCCGCCACATGCGCCGTGCCGGCGGTCGGCTTCAAAATGCCGCACAGCATCCGGATGGTCGTGGATTTTCCCGACCCGTTCGCGCCCAGAAAACCGAAGATTTCGCCTTTTCGCACACGAAAGGATATTTTGTTCACCGCGACGAAATCGCCGAACTTTTTTTCCAGATCGCAGACGGCAACGGCGTCAGAGGCCGAATGTGTCATGGGCAAGCTCCCTGTCTACCTCTTGAATCCGCGCGATCAACGCGGCCTCCAGCGTCGGGTGTCCTGATTTCATGACCGCGGGTGATGCCGTTTCCAGAATAACCCCCCGATGCATGAGGGCCAGCATGTCGCATTGTTCCCCCTCATCGAGGTATGCCGTAGAGACGATCAGCGTCATGCCTTCCTGTCGCATCTGCGTTAGAATTTCCCAGAATTCGCCGCGCGACACAGGATCGACCCCGTTGGTTGGCTCATCCAGAATCAACAGCTTCGGCTCATGCGACAATACGCAGGCAAGCCCCAGCTTCTGCTTCATGCCGCCGGAAAGATTCCCCGCGGGCCGGTTCATGAAAGGAAGCAGGTTGGAAAAACCCAGATATTTTTCTTTGCGCCTTCTTCTTTCGGCACGGGGCACACCGAACACATCCATGAAAAAGTCGATATTTTCCTCAACCGTCAAATCCGTATACAGCCCGAAGCGCTGCGGCATATAGCCGATGAGGGGTTTGATTTTCAGCCGCTTACGGACATTGTGGAGTCCCTCGATAAAAATGTCGCCTGCCGAGGGTTTGAGCATGCCGGCCAGCAGGCGCAGCAAGCTGGATTTGCCCGCGCCGTCCGAGCCGATCAGTCCGAAAATCCGGCCGCGGGCCACCTCAAAGGAAACATCGCTCAGCGCCTTGACCTGCTTGAATAAGAGGGAAACATTCTGCACCCGGACCTGTGGCTCATCTTGCCAAATGGCCGTCATAGAAACCTCCGCTACTCGGTAATCCGCGCGTCCGCCGGCATTCCGGCTTTCAGTTCGAAACCGGGATTGGGAACGGACACTTTGACCAGGTAGACCAGTTTGACCCTTTCTTTTTGCGTCTGGATAATTTTCGGCGTGAACTCTCCTTCCGGTGAAATGAAAGCAACTGTGCCTTCAAAGCCTTTGTCCGGGAACGTATCCACGCTGATCCGGACGGACTGTCCGGGCCGGATCCGGCCGATCTGCGTCTGCTCCACGTAGATTTTAAGATCCACGCGCGAAAGATCCGAAATCGTCAGCACTTCACGGCCGGCGTTGACCGTTTCGCCCGGCTCGATATTACGGCTGGTCACCATGCCATCAAGCGGTGAGGTCAGAATGCTGTAGGTAAGCTGAATTTCTGATTGCTGCACGGCGGCCCGCGCGACATCAATCTGGGCTTCGGCAGCCGCGATATCCTGCCTGGCCGCTTCGAGACGGCTGAGATTGCCCTGCGCGAGATTCAAAAGCGATTCGCTTTCGGCCAGCCGCGATTTTGCCACTTCGTACTGAAGCCTGAGGGTGTCTCGTTCCTTTTCCGCTATGGCGCCCTGCTGGAAAAGCGTTTCAAAACGGCGGTAATTTTTCTCGGCGTCGGCCAGCAGGTCACGCGCGCTTTGGCGGCCCGCACGAAAGCGTTGGACCTCCGCGGGCAGCGTAATTTGCATCACCCCGTATGCAGCTTCAGCCTGAAGTTTCACTTTTTGCGCACGGGCCAGACCGGCCCGGGCCTGTGCCAGGCGCGCCTCGAACTCCGCGCGGTCCAGTGCGGCAAGAACCTGGTTTTTCTTTACAGCCTGGCCTTCTTCAACGGACACGAAAGCGATGCGCCCCGGGATCTGAAAAGCCAGCTTGGCCTGAGTTGTTTCAATCGTACCGGAATAGAACAGGTCCTTTCCGTTTTGTTTTTGCTGACCGATATAAACCAGCAGACCCGTCAACACAAACAGCGCGACAAACACAATAATAATGATTTTTTTCTTCAAGATCCATGCTCCGTTGATCTAATTGCGAAACCCTTGTTCCTTGTCCTGATACACAAATGCGTAAGCGATATCCCGTAGAAGGCCGGTGCGGCTGTTTCGGGCGCCCGGGCATCATTTTCGGATGGCCCTCAAAACCAGCTTCGCCACCTCCTCTTCCAGGTTCCCTTTCAGTTTTCTGTCCAGGGCCAGAATCGAAGCCGGCAGCCAGGTCTGCCGGTCCTTGATCGGGGAGGTTTTCTTATAAAGAAGGATCATGCCCATAATCATGGTATGAATGAGAAACGGCACCACCTCGATAAAGACGCCTTTTTTTCTTCCTTCCTCCAGAATCTCCACCAGGATGATCAGCACGGAGGCAATATCTTCAATAACCACACGCGGTAGATGCGCGCCGTCTGCAGCCACTTCCCGCATCATAATCGAAGGCAGTTCAGGATTTTGATCGACTGCGGCAACAAGGCAGTGGATGTAGACCCGGAGTCTGTCTTCCGGGCCTTTCGACTTCGTCACGGCTTCGGCGATTTTTTGCGCGATATTGCCCAGCACCTGATGGATGACATTGGCGTAGAGCGTGTCCTTGTCACCGATCTGGTAGTAGAGGGTGGCCTTGTTGACCCCTGCCCGCCGGGCGATTTCATCCACGGTCGTTCCGCTGTAGCCGCTTTCGGCAAACACTGCACGCGCCGCCTTGATAATTTTTTCGGCCGTTTTCCCCGGTTTGTCCGGGCTGATTTCCTTTTTGATCATGCGCTTTACCTTGGTTCTTTATCCGCCAAAGTCCCTTCCGGGGAGCCTGTAGGGCATCGGCCGAATTTAACCTTTCGGTTTAACCGAATAGTTGAATATTTGAAGAAAGTTGTCAAGAAAAAATATGGATGCGGGAAAAGATTTGCCTGATCCTTTCACCAAGGCAGGTTACTTTTTAATGATGATGGGCGACAGGAATGTTTTTTCTTTCCAGTATTCGCAGGCAAGTGGCGTGTCCACCTCACAGATTTCACCGGTAATGCAGTTATCGGAAAACCCCGCGTCGCGGAGGGCCTGTCTATGGCACGGGCTGAAATCTTCCGCCTCGTCGGAGTAATAGGTGAAAACCCCGCCTTGCGAAAGCAGCCGGCGGGCCTGTTCGAAAAAAGCAAAATGCTGGCAGTGCACTTCGCCCAGGTGCATCGGATAGGTATCAAACAAGATGCCCTGAAAAGAGCCGGAGGCAAAGGCCGGAACGATATCCTGCCAGAACCCTTCATGGACAATCGTGGGCACCGCGGCTGTTTGCGCGAAACGGACAGCCTGCCGGCACACCTCCCTGTTGGCCTCAATGATGACATGCTCCGAAATGGGACCGGCTTGAATAAATTTTGCCGAGATGCCCAGGCCGAATCCGACTTCCAGTAAACGGCCGCCCCCCGATGTTGCAATTCGGGCAAGCGACTTCATGTAGGGCTCCTCCCAGCTTTCCATGACGGGATGCCCCAGGATTTTCAGCAGGCTGCCGGATGGGTCATAATGGGCGGAACTGTCCCGCCACTGGGATGGCTTCTCGGGAAAACCAATTGCCTGTCTTGACGCCACCGTGACTTTTTGCGAGGTGTTGATGCTCTCCATTTTTGAAAAACCTTTCGGGCTGCATAAAACGGTAAGATGCTTCGCCGTATCATGGTGATGGCCGGATCATGACGCATGATGACGGCCAACGTCGGGGGCTGCCTCTTTTCTTTCACGCATCCAGCGGTTATTGAGTTTGCCGTACACCTGATGAAATTTTTTACCCGGTTCGGGGGTCAGGTCGGAGACGAGTTCAACTTCGAGCCGCAGCGCGGGATGAATACGGGTAAGATTTTTTCTGACCCCCGGCCACAGGCTGTCGGAATAACGCGGGCCGGGAACGACTTTGACAACGATCAGGTCGAGGGACTCCTGAATGATCTGGAAGGCGCGTATGGAATCAATCATGTTCCAGCCGGGTGTGTCGTGGGGAAAAGCGAAATTGAACGCATCGTACATGATTCTTGGATTGATTTCCGAGCCGTCGGGTAACACGAGAAAATTGACATCGCGGCCTTCCGTCAGACGCATGACCGGTCCTTGAAAACCGCATGCGCATTTTCCCTCGCCAAGCGCGACGCCGCGATCCCCCGTGGCATAGCGGATAAAAGGCATTGTGTGATTGTACAGGTTGGTGACGACAATCCGTCCTTCTTTGCCCGCGGAAACGGGTTGCCCGTCCGGATCGACGATTTCGATCCAGACGGTGGCCGGATTGGGGTGCATGCGGTCGGGGTATGCCGGACACTGCCAGGCCAGGCTGCCGACTTCTTCGCAACTGTAGTAATCCGCCACAGGGCAGCCGAAAACATCCTCCAGCAAAACGCGCACATGGCTGAAAAGCATTTCGACATTGGAGATGATGATCTTTGGCCGGGGCGGCCGGAGGCCTGCTTCTTTCAACGCCAGTGCCAGCTCCCACATGATGGAGGGGCGGCCGACGATCATGGAGGCCCGCGTCTTAAACAGCAGCGCGAGTTGCTTCTCCATCGGGATATCGCGAAAAAGCCTCACCCGTGTGTGCGGGCCGAACCGCGAGACAATGGTGTCGGCGGATGCCTTGCGTTCCGGTCCCACATCGATCAGCCTCAGGGGAAATTTTGTTCCTGCGTTGCGGCTGTAGGCATCAAGAAAGGTGATCTTCCGAAAAGCCTGTTCACGAAAATTCATGTAGACCGTTACCGGCGTTCCGGTGGTGCCGGTGGTTTGCCTGACCGTCAGCTTGTTTGGATCGCTTCCCCGTCGGAGGTAGGATACGGGGCCGCCCGCCATCAGCTCGATGCGTGAAACGACCGGAAGAAGCGGAAGATCTTCGATGCTGCGGATGGTGGAGGGGGAGAGGCCCGTTGTATCGAAAATATGCCGGTAGAAAGCAACATCATTATACGCTCCGGTTACGACCTGACGGATGCAGCGGTTGATGTCATGGATGTTTTTGCGCGGCAGATAGCGGATCATGTAAGATAACCGAGATTCAGCAATTTGGGCGAAAACTTAGGATAAAAAATTGTCAATGTCAATAAAGAAAGGAATCAAACAAAAATATGGCCGGTCTGAAATGGCGCATCAGGCTGTTCCCTTTTTTTGCGTAACGACAAGACAGCCGGCCATGGCGGGAATCGTTTAAAATAGAAAAATGCCGCAACGACCCATGTGATTTGCGTCTGTTCGGCGTTAAAGCATCCCTTCGTCGCCGACGATTTTCTAGCGCGTTTGTGTATCCGCTTCCACGCCAAGCAGGCCTCTTTGACCGCCTGAGTTGACGGTTGGTTTCGGCTTGCCGGTCACAAGGGGTTTCCCTTCGGTGGTTGTCCACCGATACCCGCAGCACTGAGCCAGAAAAAGCGTATGATGTTGACGCTCTTTTTCAAGTCGTGTGATTTTGTTTTTGATCATGGGTTTCAGTGTGTCGGTGTTCTTTTGCACATAGTTCATCTGTTGGCGAACCTGGCGCTCCGATTGAAACGCGCGCGTCAGAACGCTTTGGGATTCATAACGCGTCAGCGGAATATAGGTGACCCCTTTGGTCGTGTATTTGCCGCGAATCGGATAATCCAACCCCTTGTAGTGGAAGGATTTAAGAGATTTCACCCGGTTCGCGTATTGCTGAGGGCTTTCGCCGTCCCATCGGACAATTCGATACATCATCATGTTGCTGTCAATGAGCATGGGGTCCCAATTGTTGATGGTCTCATTGATCTTCGCGTTTTTTTCTTTTGCGAGTTTGCACTGCCTTGCACGTTCTTGCGGATTCTTCGGGCAGTAAATCGTATCGTCCGCAAAACAGGGAAGGGCGGTGCACAGAATCATCAGGCAAGTCAGAAAGATTTTCATAGATCAGGTCCTTTCTCAAACGTTATTTCATCGAAAATAAATAAAAAGGATGAAGACGTATAGGAGGCCGAATGTCTCCTGCAGGTTTGTCACGCTTGTTTTTTCTTATCGGACTTTTTGGGGCGCGCATGGCATTATTTTCCTTTGCCTGTGCTGAAAAACACCTGTTCGCATGCCGAGTGGCTTTTTTTAGCAAAAGCTTTCCTGAAAGTCAATACGGAGGAACGCTCGCGCGAAAGGCGAAGCGGTCTGAAAGCCCGGAGTCAAAATCACACAGGCCTTGTGCTCCTGCGCCTTTTAACGGCGGGCGTCAAGGCGCATAAAATAAAAAAACCCCAAGGGCAACGCCTCGGGGTTTTTTGTTTGTTGTCAGGTCTGCCGGAATTCCCGCGACAAGAAATGGCAAAACCTGTCCGATACAAAATTAAAGGTACGGTAAAATTTATTCCTTTACCTTTTGTTCAACGGTTTCAGCCGCGCTTTTGACGGCCTCCTCTGTTTTTTGTGCACCCTCTACAACGGCTTCCTTCGTGGCGTCAACACCTTCTTCGATCTTTTCGCCGGCCTGGTCAGCGGCGTCTTCGACGGCGCCGGTCGTTGTTTCAATGGCTTCGTCAGCCGTTTTGCCTGCCTTTTCCAGCGTGCCTTCCGGTTTATCGCAGGCGGAAATGCCTACAACCAAAACCACAACGGCCACAAAGGCCACAACACCCTTTAAAAATACAATTAAAGATTTTTTCATGATGATCCCCTCCCAGAGTAATAGATTTGAAACTTATCCGGTCCCTATCAGGTCAAAAGCTGAAAAGCAAGAAAAAACCTTATGGATTTAATGTGTTGGTGAAGGCATCGCGACGCTGCTTCAAGGCCATTTGATTGGAGCTTGGTTAATCGGGATTGACTGGTTTCAGATCAGTTCATCAAAAACACGGTTGACCACATCGACATAGTGATCCCGGTGATGGGTTTTTTTGATGCGTTTTTGAATTTTCTCGCTGTTTTCGAAAAAGCCGCCCAGATAGGTCCAGATTTCTTTCATTTTATTGGTGATGTGCGAAGGGCCGGATAATATCTGTGAATATTCAGCAAACAACCGGTCGTGAAAAGCCCTGATGATTTCGACTTTCTCGCTGTAGGATTTTTGCGTATGAAATTTGATTTCCTCCGCGAGGAAGGGATTTTCAAGCAGGCCCCTGCCGATCATCCAGCGGTCGACAGACAAGAAGCGCTGCCTGAGCCGTTCGAACTTAACGGCGGAGTTAATGTCCCCGTTGTAGACGACACGATGCTTCGACAGAGTCAGGCATTGCTCAAACGTATCGAGATCAACGTCGCCTTCGTACATCTGCCCGCCTGTCCGCGGATGGATGATCAATTCCTCAAGCGCAAACCGGTTGAAAACGGGGATGAGTTCGAAAATTTCATCGGGATAGGTTAACCCCAGGCGAAGCTTGATGGATAAGGCCGGCTTCAAGGCAGGCATGGCTTTTTCAAGGAAAGACGCAATCCTGTCCGGGTAACAAAGCATTCCCGCCCCTCTGCCTTTTTTTACCACCATGGGAAAAGGGCAGCCCAGATTCCAATTGACGGTGCGGTATCCGATATCGTACAGCCTGTTGGCAAGCTGCGTAAAGTCTTCCGGTTTGGAACTCATGATCTGCGGCCACGTGGGAATGCCCGTGTTTCTGTCAGGCGATAAATCGCGCAGCACATTGTTTTCCGACTTCATCTTTTTTGATGAAGAGATAAACGGCGCGATCGCGAGATCCACCCCCTTGAAATAAGCAGGGAAGATGTTGCGATAAATCCGGTCGGTGATGCCCTGAACAGGCGCGAGATAAATCATCGTCGTTTTTTAATCCTTTGGTTCTTTCCGGTTTTCACGCACCCTGTATCAGCCGTTTGACTGCGGGCATTTTCCTTCATCGTGCGGGTTTATAAAAATGTTTTGCACCCTTTTTCCGATAGCCTTCAATTTGTCAAGCCCGGATTTGCGGTTCGAGCTATGGCAGGTGCTCAATGATCCTGTTGAGTGAGGACATCACGCTCTTTGCGACAACCTGGTGCCCCTTGTCATTGGGATATCTCGCATCCGGCAGGACCAGATCCCAGCTTTGGAGATGATGGTCCTGAAGATAACCGGCCCAGCGGGTATCGATCGGAATCAATTCGCATTCCAGGTCGTCCGCCACAATCCGCAGTGACCGGTAAAA
>JAWOJC010000262.1:0-7370 GCA_046484315.1 Smithellaceae bacterium
CGAGCAAGTCACGCCGGCACCGGCACCGGCACCGGCACCGGTAATGGCAAAGGCCATTGAAGAGCCTGTCCGGCAGGAGGATGAGCGCGCGGCGGTTGCGACAAAACTCACGACCGTCGTTGAAGAGCCTGTCGTCCCAAAGGAAACGCCCAGGGAGGAAGACACGCCCAAGCCTGTGGCTGTCGCTCAAAAACCCGCCACGGTCAAGGCGGCAAAAGAAATTGCTCAGAAAAAGCAGCCGCTCCCTGTCGGTCTGAATCAATTCGTGGCCAGCGGTTACATGGCAGACACCATTCCCGCAGTCGGTTGGGTCGGCAAATCCGCTTCCGGTATGACACTCTTTGGCAGCTACGATAACCTTCCGGTTGTCCTTGACCAGCCCGGCCGGGTCGGGGACGCTTTTTATGTGGTAAAGGTTTCAGGGCCTGTGTACCACCCGGTCACAAACGCGCAGATGGGTTATGTCGTGACCATTCGCGGGATAGCTGAAATTGTGAAAATAGAAAATGGCGAGCCGATAGCGAAAGTGACGAAATGCTTCGGCGAAATATTTCGGGGGGATCGCCTGATTCCTTACTACGATATAAAACCGTCGATGGTCAGGGCTGGCTTTCACAGCAAGGATCTCGACGGTATGATTGTCGCCACCGCCAACGGTCTCACGATTCAGTCCGTGTTGGACATCGTCTACGTGGACAAGGGATGCAAAGACGGCCTTGAGGCGGGGGACACATTCGACACGCTCAGCCTCGCAGCGGATCGCCCCGGCACGCAAAATGGCGTGATCCAGGTATTGAGCTGCCAGGATCACACGGCAACGGCAATTATCCGTTACAGTCGTTTACCGGTTTCGCCCGGACATGTCTTCACAAAGGCCGATCCTCGTTAGTTCGAAAAAAAAGGCCGCCCCGAAGCGGGGCGGCCTTTTTTTTTCTTATTGCAACCATTTTGCCAGCAGCGGTTTTTCCGTTTTGGTCCACTGATCGGAAAGTCGAATCGTCAGGAACCCTTCAAAGAGATGATCCATGGTTTTGACGGCGTTTTCTATCAGGTAGATGCGTTCGAGCAATCCTGCCGCGGGATCCGCCGGTTCTTCCTGCCAGTCCGCCACGGGCATTTTCAGCGATTGATAATAAAATGTATCGGCTTTAAAATTAAATTCCCATTCATTCTGATCGCGCAGCATTTTAACGCCTGCTTCTTTCACTTTCTTTCCCCTGCGGATGGCCTCTTTGCCTTCCGTCAGTTCCGTGTGCAGGCCTGAGCAGACAACACCCTGGGCATATTCGCCCTCGCCCGCCTCGAGTGCGATGCGTTTATGCAGGTGCATTTCCACTTCTTCGCCCGGCGCAAGAGCAATTCTGCCGTTTCGTTCTTCGGATTTGTACCAAAGCCAGGTGAGAAACTCGCGCCCGATCAGCGACAGTTCTTCTGCGGGAACAGCGCCTTCGGCCTTGCTCTTGAGTGCCAGCGGATGTTCCTGCGGGAGAATGCGCTTGAGGCCGAGTGAAAATGTTTTCTTAAACAAGTCGACGAAGTCATCGGCCACTTTGTCCGAAAGTGATGAAAAATAGACTTTGTTTTGTCCCACCGCCCAGCACACGTCATAAAACGTCGGCACCGGTTCGCTTTTCGTCATCAGGTCCAGCCGGATCTTTTCTTTGATGTTTTCATTGGTCTGTTTGCCCAGCCGGGTTTGCCCGCTTGCGGCCAGCACCCGTCTTTGTTCTTCCATCAGCCTGAGTTTCAGCAGCTTCGGCGCAATGACTTTGCGATCGACGCGCAAAGAGAAAATCAGGTAATCCCCCAGCGCGTAGTTGGCATTTTCAAAGTCGGTATCGAGAATGTCCGTCAGAGAGACCCAACCCAGACGTTTTTCCTCGGCGGCGTTGCGCGACTCCCTGAATGAATTGCTCTTGATGCGGTTGTTGATGAACGTGGTAAAATCCTGCGGAAGCTTGCCTTCCACCTCAAATTGCATAAAAGAAAAATTGCCCTTCAATAATCCCATTTCTATCGCCTCCGGCGCGCACCGTATCTTATCACGGGCTGTCCTGTCAAGAAGGGTTTGTGACGGCTGATTGCGCTGATAAATCCAATGCTTTTCACAGGCCTGCGTTCATGATTTATCCATAGACAGCCGCTTTTATTTGTGTTACGAAACGTCGTCTTTTGGGGGAGTTTCACGCCATGAAAATAAAAAAAGTCGGTATCATCGCCAATATTGAGAAAGAAAAAATCGCCCCCTATACCCGTTCATTAAAAAAGTGGTTGGAGGCAAAGGGCGTCGCCGTTTTTCTGGAAGAGGAGATCGCCGGGAAATTGCGCCTTCCCGCAGGCTTCCGCAGGGATGATCCGGTGTTGAAGCTTGACTTGATCACTGTCATCGGCGGCGACGGAACGATGCTGCGGGCCGCGCGTTTTATGGCGAATCACAACATCCCCATTGTCGGCATCAACATGGGTACGTTCGGTTATCTGACTGAAGTCAATCTCAACGAGACGCACCAGGCGTTTGAACTGATTTTAAAGGGCGATTATCTGACGGAAAAGCGGATGATGCTGGACGTTTCGATTTACCGTGGCGCCCGGCGGATCGGTTCCGGCATGGTGCTCAACGATGTCGTGATCAACCGCGGCAACCTGTCGCGCATTGTGGAGTTGGAAACATCGGTGGATCGGCAGTATCTTACAACCTACAAGGCTGACGGCCTGATTATTTCAACGCCGACCGGTTCCACCGCCTACTCTCTATCGGCCGGCGGCCCGATCGTTTTTCCCGGCAAGGAACTGATCATCATTAATCCCATCTGTCCGCACACGCTCACCAACCGGCCGATCATTTTCCCCGAGGACGCGCATGTGCAAATCACGTTGCGTTCCAGAGAGGGTGGCGCGACGGTCACGCTCGACGGCCAGGAGTCCTTCCGGATTCAGCCGGGCGATGTGATGCACATAAAAAAATCGAAGCACGTGACCAAACTCGTTTTATCTCCGCACCGTAGTTACGGTGAGATTTTACGCTCCAAGTTGGGCTGGGGCGGACTCCATTCGAAAGCGATGAAAAGAAAGAATGCTTCATGACCTGAGCATTAAGAATTTCGCCATCATCGACGAACTTTCGGTCTCCTTCGATGAAGGGCTCAATGTCATCTCCGGTGAAACCGGCGCGGGCAAGTCGATTCTTATCGGCGCGGTCAGCCTACTCCTGGGGGACCGGGCGGCTGCGGACATGATCCGATCACAAGAGGACACGGCCACCGTGGAGGCGCGCTTCGACATCTCACACAACGGCCGCATCCGTGAAACGCTGGAACGGATGGGGTTTGTGCCGGATGACGATCTGATTATCCGCCGGGTGATTTCCCGCTCCGGCAAAAATAAAGCGACCATCAACGGGCAAATGGCCACACTGGCCAACCTGGCTCTCGTGAGCGAATCGCTCATCAACATCTGCGGACAGCATGAGCACCAGATGATTATGGCTGCGGAAAACCATATCGATGTGCTCGATGAATTCGGAGGCTCTCTGGACGCGCGTCGTGCGTATCAGGCAGGTTATGACCGATACCGTTGCATCGTCGAACAAATCGAAAAACTCGAAGACACCCGCCAACGAAGAGCGGAAAAGCTGGACCTGATCAATTTTCAGCTCAAGGAGATGAAGGATATTCACCCCCTCGCGGGAGAAGACGCGTTGCTGGCCGATGAAAAAAAAGTGCTGCTCAATGTTCAGAAACTGGCCGTCTGGGCCGAGCGCGCCTACGATCTGCTTTACGCCCAGAGCCGTTCCGTGACCGAACAGCTCAAGGAGGCGCTTTTTCAGATTCGTGAAATTCAAAAGATTGATCCGGGGCTCAGCCTGTCGGTGCCCGAGGTGGAAGGCAGCGCCATTGTGCTGCAGGAGGCGGCCCTGACGCTGCGCGATTACGGTCAACGCCTCGTCTTTGACCCCGAGCGCCTCGCACGGGTGGACGAGCGTCTTGAAGCATTAAACCGGCTCAAACGCAAGCATGGCGGGTCGCTGGCATCGGTGCTTGCGGCGATGCAGGCCATGGAAGAAGATCTGCTGCAGATCTCCGGCGTGGAAGAAGAGCTGGCGGCGCTTGCGAGCGAAAAAAACATCGCGGCGGACGCGCTTAGCAAACTGGCGCTGACGCTGTCCCAGATCAGAGGCCAGGCGGCGAAGCGTTTGGAAGAAGCGGTGGATGGCGAACTGCACGCCCTGAATATGCCGCATGCAAGTTTTGTCGCGCGCTTTCTTTCGCGGTGCGGCGGGGACGTTGAAGCATACGGTCCCAAAGGCGGGGACGATATTGAATTTTATCTGGCTGCCAACGCGGGTGAAGAGCCCAAGCCGCTCAACCGCATCGCGTCCGGCGGCGAGTTGTCCCGGATTGTGCTGGCCTTGAAAAATGTGCTGTCGCGCACCGGATCGGTGGCCACGGTGGTTTTTGACGAAGTAGACAGCGGCATCGGCGGCGCCACGGCGGAAATCGTCGGTCGTAAATTGAAAGAGATTTCCGCCAATCATCAGGTCATCTGCATTACGCATTTGCCGCAGATCGCCTGTTTTGGAGGGTTTCATCTGCGCGTCACAAAACAGGTGACCCATGGACGAACGTCCACGGTGGTGGAATCCCTCGATGAGGCGCGAAGAATTGAAGAAATCAGCCGGATGCTGGGTGGCGTGGATTTAACCCAGACCGCCAGGGATCATGCGCGGGAAATGCTGAAAGCCGCGGGCGCGGGGCAGGAAACTGACGGGAAAAGGAGCAGGCATGTTAAGAAAAGCACGCATCGGTGACGTCAAGACGATTCACCGTATGATTAACACCTCGGCAGGCAAAGGGGAGATGCTGTCGCGTTCACTGATGGACATTTACCGATCCGTCCGCGATTTTATCGTTTATGAGGATGACGTCAATCAGACGGTGATCGGTGTTTGCGCGCTGAATATCATCTGGGAGAATCTGGCCGAGATCCGTTCGCTGTATGTGGACGACACCTGTCGCGAAAAAGGGATCGGGCGGAAGCTTGTGGAATTTTGCATTTCCGACGCGATTACGCTCGGATTGTTCAGGGTGTTTTCCTTAACCTATAAAAAAGAATTTTTCGCAAAACTCAACTTCAAGGAAGTGGACCGCGCCACGCTGCCGGAAAAAGTCTGGTCGGACTGTTTCCGCTGTTCAAAATATCCCGACTACTGCGATGAAACCGCGATGGTGATCGATCTATGACAGGTTTGCGGTACCTCTTTCTGGCGGCGCTGGCGGCAACGCTTTGTTTTCCGGGTTGCGCGCGCCGGGTGGTGTATGACGTGCCTGTCAGCCCCGCGCAACCGGTGGCGCTCAAACAGGTCGACGCGCGGCAGATGGACTTTGCAGATGATCAGGATCCCGCCTCTCTGCTTTTGGCCATTGATCATAGTTTGAAATATTTTGAAGGTTCCGGCCGGGCGCAGGTCTTTGCGATCGAAGGCCGGTTGATCGGCGCGCTTCAGATGACAGAAACGCTTGTCGCCCTGCGCGATCTCTTTTCATCCGGCCTGAGTGCTGAAGAAAGAAACAAGCGCATCGCGGACGAGTTTCTGGTCTATCGTGCGGCGGGAGAAAAAGGCGACGGCGCCGTGCTGTTCACCGGCTACTATGAACCCCTGCTGGAAGGCTCCCTGACGCCGACGGCTACTCACCGCCACCCCCTCTACAAAGTGCCGCCGGATCTTGTGGCTAGACGGGTGACTGCGCATGAAACGCAAATTCTCCGAATGGAAAACGGCGGGGCCGTGCCCTACTATTCGCGTCGCGAAATAGACGTAAACGGGGTGCTGCGCGATAAAAACCTTGAACTGATCTGGGTGGCCGATCCGGTGGAACTCTTTTCACTGCACATTCAGGGGTCGGGAAAAGTCCGCCTGGAAGACGGCCGGATGATTTCCGTCAGCTACGCGCAGAATAACGGACGGCCTTTCCGTTCCGTCACGCGCAACATGCTGGACAACAACCGGATCGCCAGAGGCGACGCGGGATACCGCAGTTTTAAAAATTATTTAAAGACGAAAAACGAGCAGGAACTCTTCGACATATTGAGCCACAACGAGCGCTACATCTTCTTTCGTTTTGTCGACGGCGAGCCGCTGGGCTCGTTGGGCGTGCCGGTGACGCCGGACCGTTCGATTGCCACCGATCCGGAATATTTTCCGCAGGGCGCGCCTGCGTTCATCCGCATGCGCAAACCCGTCTTTGACGAAAAAGGAAACATTACCGCCCGGGTGGGATTTTCCCGGTTCGTGCTGAACCAGGATAAGGGATCCGCCATCAAAGGCCCGGGGCGCGTGGATCTCTTTTGCGGTTTTGGTGATCAGGCGCAATCCACCGCCGGTACGATCAAAGAACACGGGGAGATGTACTTCCTGCTTAAACGTTAAATCAGCGTCCGGCCCTGTGCACCCGTCTTCGAACCTGCCAGGCCAGGCTTCCCGTCATAAGCAGCAGTGATGCCATGAACAGCAGCGTTGCCGCCCATCCCGCTGCCAGCGCCATCCAGGAAAGGCCGATCAGCGGCAGCAGCGCTGCGCGCGTAATGGCCCTGAGAGCGTCGCTTTTGGCGATGCGATCGGCAATCGGCGGGCTTGTCCTGTAGTAAAACTCCACAAAAGCTCTTCCCGCGCTAAATGTCAGCAATCGGCGATCCCGGAAATCCCTCAGCACCTGCACTTGTTTTTCCATTGGCGAGCCGAACGCCGCCGTGGCGATAAAACAACCTCCACCGCCGCCACCCCCACCGCCTCCGGCGGGAACAGGGACAGGCGCAGTGATGGAAAATTCGCGGATGTCCGATGTTCCTCCGCCCGGTATCGGATTGAATACCGTGACTTCAATCGTTCCGGTTTCAGCGATATCTCCCGCATGGATCAGCGCCGTAAGTTTCGAGACGGAAACAAACGATGTGGTTCGTTCCTCCGGAAATTGACTTCATCACATGATACAATATCTGACAGGTTAACCGAGATGATACTTGACAGGGAGCTCAAAAAAGTAATAATAAGAAAATACTACAAAATTTAATTATCTTCCTCTTTTATGCCAAAGGCTCTCATTGTCTTTTTATTTCTGTTAACACCGGCAATTGAATCATATGCCGGTTGGATAATTGTCGAACGAACAACATCGGTCAATTCAGAAATAACTGAAAATACACTTTACATTAACAAAAATGTGATTAAAACGGAAGAAAAGAATATTAATCTCATTTTTGATCTCAACCACAGCACTTTTACCGTAATTAACAAGAGCCTTAACGGATACTGGAGCGGGGCACCTGATGAATATCTGAATTTCATCAAGGAGTTCACCATTGAGTATCTTGAG
>JAWOJC010000024.1:0-3994 GCA_046484315.1 Smithellaceae bacterium
TTTTACCGCTCCCGCTACCAGTTTCTGAGGAAGTGGCGAAGCCGTCCATCCTTTTTCCTGACTGCCGCGCTGCTTTTTTTACGTCTTTCGGTGAACTTTCTTTTGAGTCTGATCGGGACGGTGATTACCCTGGGGCAGGTCAGAAACATCAGACAGAAAATGGTGGTTTACCGGCAGATTATCCAGTGGCATTTTAAGCATTGATGCGTCAGGCAAACCCAGTGCCGGCTTAGTAAAACGTTGACAGAGCCCACACGTTTAAGTATGAAACAGAAGCCTTTTCACTCAGTCGCTTTTTTTCTGATGTAACTGAGGGGGCGGAGCTGTAAGAGGATCTGGAATAGGGGGGAGATTCCCCTGCGGGGAGTTGTTGCGATGAATGATGTCTATGTCGTTTTAAAATCATGCGTGGATCCGGTTTTCATAATTTTTGTTCTTTTGCTCGCGGGTCTGGCGTTTTGCTGGTTTGGCGCGAAAAAGAAAGGCGGCGCCCTTTTTTTGTTTCTGGTCGTCATCCTTTTTTATGGCGTCAGCATCACACCTGTAGCCAACTATCTTGCCTACAGCCTGGAAAGAGATTATTTACGTCAAAAGCCCGATGACGCCCGTGTTTTTGATGTGCTGGTGGTCCTCGGCGGCGGATCTTACGATATTCGCGCCTTGGGAGAGACCTATTTGATGAACGGCACCACGGCCAGGCTGGCGCATGCCGTTACGCTCTATCACCGGCACCCGTCAAAATATTTCATTTGTTCCGGAGACGGGCCGGGCAGCGTGCCTGAGGCCGAGCTCATGGCCAGGCTTGCTTTGGTCTTTGGTGTGCCGAAAGAAAGAATCCGCATTGAGACAAAATCACAAACCACCTGGGAAAACGCGCAGGAGGTCAGCAAGCTATTTGCAAATAAAAATATCAGTGTCGGCCTGGTCACGTCCGGTTATCACATGCAGCGCGCCGAAAGGGAATTCAGAAAATTCTTTCCGGAGATCACCGCACTGCCCGCTCATTTTCTCTACGGGTCACTTTGTGACAATGCCGTGGTCCGATATATGCCGCAGTCGGCCGCGTTAAAGCAGACGGAAACCGCGCTGAAGGAAATGATCGGCCAACTCTGGTATGCCGTGAAGTAACAACGGGCAATATTGCCGCCGGCGGGTTGCCGCCAGAATGGATCAGGGAAAAGAAAGCCGTCCGTTTTTGTGTGACGCTTCGGAGCTTGAAGGCCTTATGATAAAACGTTTGCTGGACTTATTGATCTGCTTTTCGCTTTTACTGGTTCTGGCGGTTCCGCTTTTGGTCATCGCTTTGCTGGTAAAAGCAACCTCGCCCGGTTCCGTACTCTACTGGTCGAGACGGGTGGGGAAAGAAAACGTGATTTTCCCGATGCCCAAATTCCGCACGATGTTTACCGGTACGCCGGAAGTCGCCACCCATCTGCTCAGGAACGCAGACCTCTGTTTCACGCCTTTGGGTTCGTTTTTGCGCAAGTACAGCATCGACGAGCTGCCTCAGCTTTTGAGTGTGATCAAAGGCGACATGAGTCTCGTGGGGCCGAGACCGGCGCTCTACAATCAAGATGATCTGATCGCGTTGAGAACGGCAAGAAATATTCATCACCTTCTTCCCGGGGTGACAGGTTGGGCGCAGATCCACGGTCGGGATGAAGTCTCCATCCCTGAAAAAGTCGCATTCGATGAATACTATTTTTGTCATCGATCCTTATTGATGGATGTGAACATCCTCTGGTGTACGGTTTTTAAGGTTGTTAAAAAAGAAGGAGTCGCGCACTGACATGCCGCTTTATCCGCAGCTGAAGAACCCGAAATTCTATTTTATGATCCTGAGCGACGCGTTCATCTTCACCGCCGCGCTCTGGCTGGCCTATTTGTTTCGCTTTGAATTCTCGCTGGCCCGGATAAACATCTATCCTCCCTGGTATCTGCTGCCCTGGGTGGTTCCTTTGAAAATGGCTGTTTTTCTGGCTTTGGGCGCGTACCGGGGCATGTGGCGTTTTACGAGCATCAGGGATTTCTGGCTTTTGGGTCGTGCCTGTGTGCTGGCCACGCTTCTCATTTTGGGCATCCTTCTTTATGGTGTCGGATTTGAAGGCTACTCCCGCTCGGTGCTGATTATTGACGGTCTACTGACCTTTCTTCTCGCCGGATCGGTCCGACTGGCCATTCGATCCTATTACGCGGCAACGGGTCAGCGTGCTGTGCTCGACGCGGGGCATCCCGGTCGCCGGCCGAAGAAAACACTGATTGTCGGTGCGGGCGCCGCAGGAGAAAAGATTCTGCGGGAAATTATGGAAAACAACGAGTTGACCTTCGATGTCGTGGGCCTCATTGACGACGATACCAAAAAACACGGGCGTGCCATCCATGGCGTCCGTGTTTTGGGAACGGTAGAAGATTTGCCGGATATTCTCGAAAGAAAGGATATTGAGGAAATTCTGATTGCCATTCCTTCAGCGCGCGGGGGGCAGATTAAAAGAATTATCGATACCTGCCAGCATTGCAGTATCTCCTATAAAATTCTTCCCGGTTTCGGTGAACTGATTGACGGTCGTGTCAGCGTGAAGGTCCTGCGTGACATCCGCTATGAGGATTTGCTGGGGCGCGAACCGGCGCGTCTCAATACCGAGGGGATCCGTCACTATCTGGAAGGCAAAACAGTTTTGATTACCGGCTGCGGCGGATCCATCGGGTCCGAACTGTGCCGGCAGGTGATTTTATTCGGGCCCGCCCGGTTGATCCTTGTGGATTCCCACGAAGCCAATTTGTTTGCCATTCAAATGGAGCTGCAAAACGAAAGGCATTTTGAAAACGTGGCGACCGTTCTGGCGCATGTTCAAAATGAAAAACTGATGATGGATGTTTTTGGAAAGTATCGGCCCCATGTGGTTTTTCACGCGGCGGCCTATAAGCACGTGCCGATGCTGGAAAATAATCCATGGGAAGCGGTTTATAACAACATCATCGGCAGCCGCACCGTGATGGACATTTCGGCCGGATACGGTGTGGAAAGATTCGTTCTGGTCTCAACGGACAAGGCAGTCCGGCCGACCAACGTCATGGGCGCCAGCAAAAGGGTTGCGGAGCTTCTTCTGCAGATGCGTCAGGGAGGCGAGACCCGCTTCATGGCCGTGCGTTTCGGTAATGTGGTCGGCTCTTCCGGATCCGTCATTCCTTTGTTTCGCCGGCAGATCGAACAGGGCGGGCCGGTCACCGTGACGCATCCGGAGGTCAACCGTTTTTTCATGACCATCCCTGAAGCGTCGCAACTCATCCTTCAGGCCGGCGCGATGGGAGAGGGCGGCGAGGTTTTTATTTTGCGCATGGGCACACCGGTGAAGATTGCCGATATGGCCCGCGATCTGATCCGTCTGTCCGGCAAGGAGCCGGATGTGGACGTGAAGATTGTCTTCACCGGGCTGCGTCCCGGAGAGAAACTTCATGAGGAGCTCATCACAGAGGGCGAAGATATTCTGCCGACCAGCCATGAACAGTTGATGGTGCTTGGATCGACGGTTTTTGCCGGAGACGGTTTGTGTCAGACGAACTCCCGAAAATGGCACAGCGATATGGATTCCCTCATTGTCTCCGCCCGGTGTCATGACGCGAAATCGATCAAGATCATATTGCAGAAAATGGTTCCGGAATACATGCCTCAGGAAAACGAAAGTGTGCTTTAAGTGAAAAAAACAGCCAGGGGTCTGAATGAAAATTGCCGCCACGCACACTATTGAAATCCCCGTTCGGAAAATACTGGTTATTCAGACAGGCGACATTGGTGATGTGGTCTGGTCCATTCCGACGTTTCTGGCGATAAAGGCCGCGTATCCCGACGCGGCGCTTTTTGTTTTAACGCGAAAACCTTACGGAGACCTGCTGACCGAAGATCCGCTCCTGGAGGGTGTTTTTCAGATCGGGAAAGGTGATTGGGCGACGCAGATCGGTCTGATTCGGAAACTGCGCAGGCATCGCTTCGACGTGC
>JAWOJC010000090.1:0-2954 GCA_046484315.1 Smithellaceae bacterium
GCGCAGATCATTGAAACATTGCTGATGCGAAAATATGTTCAAAGGCAAAAACGTTATTTGATCGCTCTGGATAAAGGGTCCTTACTTATTGACACGTTGCGCCGTTTTGAAAAAGCAAAAATTCTCACATCCCCTGAGGAAACCGCCCGATGGGAGATGCAGCTCAACCGAATCGCCCAGGGGGAAGAAAACGGACAAACCTTTCTAAATAACATTAAAACATTTATCCAAGAGATTGTGGATGAATTCAAATCCGGCATCATTGCACCGGAAACAGGCGTCCAAAAGTTGTCACCGGTTCAGGATTTACCGGCTGTCTATGGTAAATGTCCCCGATGCGGAGGTGGTATTATCGAGGGGAAAAAAGGGTTTGGATGTTCCAGGTGGCGAAAAGAAGACGGCGGATGCCGCTTTGTCATCTGGAAAACCATCGCCGGGAAAAAAATTCCCAAAAGTGTCGTCACACAACTTCTTCAAAAAGGCACCACCCGAACCCTTCAGGGTTTTACCTCCAAACAAGGGAAAAAATTTTCCGCCCGTCTGAAAATCGATTTGGATAAGGATAACCTTAAAAGCGTGGTTTTTGATTTTTTTGAATAGCAACTATTAATCCGAAAAACCATGTGTTTTTTAATACCCGCGTCATGGGCCGAAAGGTTTCTCTTGCATGTCATTCTGAGAGAGCGAATTACAACGCCTTGATGCATGAAAAGTAAATATTTCCCATTAAGTGGATTGAAACCACGGCAACCGAAGAATCTCTTTTCCCGGACCGGACCCGCCATCAGATCGGACTCGGAGTTGAAAAAAAATAGACCGTGCTGGAGTGAAGGAAAAATGCTTCGTCGGCCATTGAGCACGTGCCATTTAACCATTTATGTTGTCGGCCTCCTCAGAATGACAATCTTTAATACCATGTCAATTCCTTAAAATCGACGCCAATGGGCTTTCGCCGGAAAGACGGATACTTCCCTGTTAAATCGATCAGTTTGGGTTTAAATTCAGCCTGCATCCGGAATCGCTGAGCCTTCTATCCGATATTATACTCCAAGTGATTAAAAGAACCAGGATGATCGTGGTCACCCATTCAGGTCGTTTTATTCGTTTTCTGGATCCCACGGAAGTGGCCGGTAAGTTATCCGGCAACTTCCACATTTTTCTACGACGCCATGCTGACATAGCAGGGTGAGGGCACCGTTGGGTACGCCCGGAACACATGCACGAAAACCGCCTCTGTCTTGTCCCGCACATCTTCCTCTGAATAGGTTTCCGGCAACCCGGTTTTCTCGCTCCAGAGATAATCCTGAATGGTCAAACGGACCGCATCCCGGGTGGATTCCTTGTCGCGCCAATGATTGATCCGCAGTTTTTCCGCCTTGAGTGTTTCGAGTAGATCGACGGCAACAGTCTTGATGCGTTTAATGTCTCCAGGGGTCAGATCCGGCTTCTTCAACAGGTCGAACACGGCAAGACTTTCTTCATTGAGACCCTCCCGCACAGCTCGGCTCTCTTCATCGTCCATCTCGCCTATGATCTGCAGAAGCGCTTCAAAAGTCTTTTCTATGGTCACCCGATCCTTCTCGCGGTTGTACTCGGCCACGATCTCTTCATAATGCCTTTGGAAATCGGTCCGCAAGGGGTTCTGCTGGAGCAGACGCTGCAGGCGTTGCTCGATGACGGTCTTCAGATTCTGCACGGTGGTGCGCTTGGCCGGGCTGCGATCGAACTCCCTTCGCAAACGGTCGAAATCGATCTTGCTGATATCGTATGGTGCCGGCTCTTCGGCAACAGCCAACCCAGTCTGTGTCTCAATGGCCTCATCGACGACCTGATGCAGTTGGCGGATGATATCGGTGATATCCGCCTGCTCACGATCTTTCTGTAGGCTTTTATAGACGATGTTGATGGCGTCGAAGTCGGCCCGGCACTCATTGACGCCTTCGATGGTGATACAGGCCTTGAACTTCGAGAACACCGCCCGGCACATCACCTCAAAGCGTTTTCGCGTCTCGTCGTTTTCGTTTGCTGCCTCCTTGACTGCGAGAATCGCCGCATTCCTGGCAAAACCGGTCTGTTGGATGATCTCATCCAAAGATGCGCTCCGCTCCTCCAGAAAAGTCCGGACTAAGGCAATTGCTTCACAAAGATCGGCCAACAATTCCTCATCCGGCTTGGCCGGTTCTGTCTCGCCGCCTTTTCCACCGCGCCCGTCATCGCCCGTTCCAGCAAAGGTCGCCAGTGCCTTGCGCAGATTTTTGAGGATGCCGCAGTAATCAACGATCATCCCGTTGTTCTTGCCCTCGTTGACCCGGTTCGCCCGGGCTATGGCCTGCATCAGCGTGTGTGCCTTAAGGGGCTTGTCCAGGTACAGGGTCGAGAGACTGGGGACATCAAAGCCGGTCAGCCACATGGCACAGACGATGGCAACACGAAAAGGGTGTTCCTCTACCTTGAAAGCATCATCTATCGACAACCGCTGCATGTTCTGGAACTGCGGCTGCTTCCGCATCGCCTCAAGCAGTTCGATGCCCTCCTTGATCAACCGCCGGTGCGGAGTGATGTCCAGGTCCCACTTGCGGAATTTTTCAACCTCTCCTTGTTCTTCGCTGACCACCACCGCCATCTGCGTCTGGCGCATCCACTCTATCTGACGTCGTCGAAACTGCTCATCCTGCTCATCCGTGGCCATGAGTAAATTCGTTTTTAGAACGCTGATTCTCTCGTTCCAATAAAACTCGATCAGTTTGTGCATGCGGACACATGTGATCTTATCAATGCAGACCAGCATCGCCTTGCCCGTTTCCCATGCTGTTGAGTAGTGCTGCACAAAATCGCGGGCCACCTGGTCAAGGCGTTTCCCGGCCGTGATGATGTGGTAATCGCGCTTGAGCTCCTGCTCCAGGCGCTGCTCCACATCGATATTGCCCGTCTCCAGCTCTTCCAGCTTTTCAGCA
>JAWOJC010000098.1:0-4914 GCA_046484315.1 Smithellaceae bacterium
TACTAAAACCGGAATATCGGCGGAAAACTTATTTGCGTGTCGGAAGAACGCCAAGCCGCCTGACGGCCTTTGTCCGACAGACAATGACGCCTTCGGGGTTATCTTTGATTGATTGGTATATCCTTCGGCTCGGCGGATCGCTAAGATGAATGTTTACTTCCTGATATCCATAGCTTCATGCGCAAGGCTTCGCGGATCAAGTCTTCACGGAAGTCGGGATGCGCGATGCCGATCAAAGCATCCGCTCTTTCCCCGGTGGATTTACCGGCCAGTTGAACCATGCCGTATTCGGTGGCCACGTACTGAACAATGGAAGCCGGCACCGTCACGATCGATTCGGGGGCCAAGGAGGGCACAATGCGTGAACGCCATGTTCCGTCTCTGTCCAGGTATGTAGAACTTATCGTTAGAATCCCCTTGCCGCCCTTGGATAGAAATGCGCCCAGCATAAAATCCAACGCTCCGCCCATCCCTGCCTGGCCTTCCTGCCGCCCGCCCTGACAGCAAGCCTGTCCGTAAAGATCGATTTCACGCGCCTCACTTAACGCCACCACTTTATTGTTTTTTGCAATGATTTTCGGATCATAAATATAACTGGCCGGATACGAGACGCAGGCAAGATTGTGATCGAGAAAATTGTAGAGTTTATTTGTGCCTGCGGCAACCGTGTAAGCCATTTTAAAGGCATCAACCGATTTGCAGGCACCGGTGGCAATGCCCGCCTGGTGTAAATCCACACACGCATCCGTCAGCACATCCGTATGAATGCCCAAATCTTTCAAGTCACTTTCGGCAACCATCTGTGCGATCTGGACCGATAAGGCATCCACCCCCAGCCTTAAGCAGGCGCCGTCTTCTATTTCTTTTAGAATATGCTCAGCGATCCGCCGATCCACCTTACCCGGCGTCGCGGGTTGAACATCCGCAAGCGGGGCATGAGCCCCTTCAACGATATAATCAATTTTGGAGATGTGAATCGACTCGCCGCCTCCGCCATAGCAGTAAGGAACGGATGAATTCACTTCCAGAATGATTAATTTTGCTTTGTCGAGAACGGATGCTGTCATGGAATTTGCCGCACCATAATTAAAATAGCCGTTTTTATCCATGGCCGAGGTCGCAAGAAAAGCAACATCGAACGTACGGTATTGATCAAGGGCGCGGGACCCGAGATGGCCGCAAAGGGAAATGTCACTGCATAAATTCTTTTCCCGGAGGCTCCGGGAACCCGGCCCCCCAGACCAGTCGCTCATCAAAACATGTTCGCGCTTCGGGTCGGCTTCCACAATTTTGGGTATCCGTGAAAAACCACCGCTTCGCAGATGGATGCCTTTCAACACGTCCATTTGTCTGGAGAGGGCATCATCTAAAGCTTCCGGAAACAAACCACATTCACTGTAAAAAATGTGGTCGCGGTACTTGACGCAACGAACCGCTTCATCCGCCGATATTAACTTTGATTGGTATTGCGCATTATAATCATTCATAAAATCTCACCGGGACATATTCTTGAAAATTGTGATCGTTACATGAAATTGTTTCATCCGTGCTTCCACCATCAGGAAAGAGCGTAGCCCTTTCAGTAAATTTGCGGTATCGGCCTCGCTCCGAATTGGCTGTGAGACATTATCTGGGCGGCGTGTAGGACTCCAGCCTACAGACCGTCTTTTTTAGTTCGTCGTACAGCCTTGTCCGGGACATAGAAAGTTGACAGACGATTTTTTTCTTGGTGTGCTAGCCTTAATGCTCGTTGTCATCTGGGTTTAAAAAAAGACTGGGGGGATAGTGGAGATCAAACCGTTATGGAAGAATTAGGTCTTGAAATATCATTTTTCATCTTCCAATCCTCATTTCGTGACCTTACGCATGACCTCTTTTCCCGTCGCACCTTGATCAAATGTCAAGAATAAGGATTAGCCCCCTATTCTTTCCCAAGCTTGAATCGGCTAAATGCCCACTATCTTCTTGACATGCAATGCGTGGTTAATATACTTTGCCGCATAAAAATGTATTATCAACAAGCTCTCTGTTTCGCGCAGTCATTTTTCCGGAGTGGATAAAAGTTTGATTATTCTGCACGTCAGCTGTGGCCTTGGGAACCAGATGTTTCAATATGCAGCTGGCTCTGCCTTGTCTCTTTCCCGCGGCGTGCCGTTGCTCCTGGATGTGGACGATTTCTCACGCCACGGGTGGCACAATGGTTTCGAGCTTGAGCGGATATTTTCATTTCCGGTAACCTTGGCAACGCCGGAAGACATAAATATTTTACTGGGATGGCAATCATGGAAGAGCCTTCGCCACCGATTGGCACGTCCCGCATGGCGATTGCTGCGCAGCCACCATTTTGTTGCTGAACCCCATTTTCATTACTGGCCGGGCATCCGCCATGCTGCGCCGCCATGTTACCTGCTCGGATACTGGCAGTCGGAACGCTACTTTGTCGATAGAGCGCAAACGATTCGCGCCAATTTTACATTCCGCCATCCTTTGTCCGATCGCAACAGCGACCTTGCGCGGAAGATCAATGCCGAAAACTCCGTCAGTCTGCATATCCGTCGCGGCGATTACGTCACCAATCCGCAAATCGCCATAAGCCATGGTGTATGTCCTCAAAGTTATTATAAGGCGGCGATAAAATATATTCGTGAGCATGTTGACGAACCGCATTTTTTTGTATTTTCCGATGATCCTGACTGGGTTAAGGCCGAGCTGAGCCTTGAAGGAAGATTTTGTCTTGTGGATCACAACCGTGGAGCGGAAAGTTATAACGACATGCGCCTGATGAGTATGTGCCGCCACCACATTATTGCTAATAGCACATTCAGCTGGTGGGGAGCATGGCTTAATCCAAGTCCGACGAAAATTGTGATTGCCCCGAGGCGCTGGTTTAATAACCATGCGGCGGATGCAAGGGATCTTTTTCCTGAAGGATGGATCACATTGTGATATTCCAAGACCTGATTATGTACTGGTCGATGAAATAAAAATAACGAGGCGTCAGGCTGACCGCCGGAGCTGCCTGTGATACTGTTCTTATAGCTGATGATGAATGGCGAAATAAAGCAGGGCGAATTCGGGGGACACAACACTTAATTATCAATCGTTTTCTTTTTGGGTCCAGGCTTTTGTTTCTGTAACGTTCGGGGGAGACCGGGGGGGGAGGCCGGGGTCAAATCTTTATTCTTGACATTTGATAAAGCCACCATCAATGTGCCGTCTTTTACAACCTTCGAAGTTCATCACCAAGGAGCAAAAGCTGAAGGTGATTACCCCCAAGGAAACCATTTGGAGGCGCGCGTGATAAGCGCCTCCTTAATCGATCAGCTTGTTGTGGACGGCGTATAGGGTAAGTTCGGCGTTCTTTTTCATCCCCATCTTCTCCATAATGCGGGTGCGGTAGGTGCTGATGGTTTTAACGCTCAGGCAGAGTTCGGCGGCGATATCGGAAACGGTTTTACCGCCTGCCAGCATCAACATGACCTGGTGTTCACGGTCGGAGAGCCTCTCGTGCGGCAGTTTTTGCGTGTCGATATCCAATTCGTCGGCCAGCTTTTCCGCCAGCGACGCGGTCACATATTTCCCGCCTTGGGCCACTTTGCGGATTGCGCCGATCAGCTCCTGCGGCGCGCTGGCTTTGGTAAGATAGCCCGACGCGCCGGCGCGCAGCGCGCGCACCGCGTATTGCTCTTCGGGATGCATGCTTAAAATCAGAACGGCCAGTTTCGGCCGCTGGGCCTTGATGTCTTCGAGCACTTCCAGACCGCTGCGTCCCGGCATGGATATATCAAGCAGGACCACGTCGTATTCATATTTAAGCACTTTGTCCAGCGTCTCTGCGCCGTTTTGCGCCTCATCCTTGACCAGCATATCCCGGACATCCGCCAGAATCTGCACCACGCCCTGACGCACGACGGCGTGATCATCGGCAACCAGTATGCGTATCATGTTTGTCTTTCTCCTTTACTTAAGCGGAATGATCACTCTCACCATGGTGCCGGACGGCTTGACGCTGCGAACATGAACCGTGCCGCCCCAGAGATGCGCGCGTTCACGCATGCCGATCATGCCGAAGGAACGGGGATCATCCACCTGCCAGGGTGTAATGCCGATGCCGTTATCCGTCACGTCCAGGCACAGTTCTTTTTCGTTTTCCGTGAGGTTCACCTTGCACAGTGTGGCTTTCGCGTGTCTTGCGATATTGGTGAGCGTTTCTTGAAATATTCTGAAGACGGCGGTGGCCAGGTCTTTGTCAATGCCGCCGTCGTCGCATTGAATCTGCGCACGACAGCGAATCCCGGAGCGATTTTGAAAGTCCTGCGCCTGCCATTCTATGGCCGCGGGCAGTCCCAGATCATCGAGCAGGCTGGGCCTCAGCTCGGTGGTGATTTTATGCACGCTTTCGATGGTTGCATTCACCAGGCCCGACATGCTTTGCGTTTTTTCGCGAATCCCTTTCTTGTCCACCGGCAACCGGCCTGTCAGCCAGGACAGATCCATTTGCAGCGCGGTAAGCGATTGCCCCAGTTCGTCGTGAATTTTGCGCGCGATGCGCGTGCTTTCTATCTCGCGCACCGACTGCAGATGCACGGACAGGTTTCGAAGTTCTTCGCGCGAGCGCTCCAGTTCCTCCTGCGCTTTTTTCTGTTCGGTAATGTCTTCGAAGGTGACGACAACGCGCCGTTCGCGCAGTTTTTCGCCGATGCGCGAGGCTTTCATGCGGCAGAGAATTTCGCCTCCGTCCTTGCGCCGGCAGGGATATTCCGTTTCAAACGTCCGCTGCCGCTCCAGGCTGGAATAGAAACGCTCACCGATGGCGTCCGCCTCCTGCTCGTTTCGATAAATCATGCGGATGCTCTTGCCGATCAACTCCTCGCGGTGCCATCCGAATATGGCTTTTACCGCGGAATTGGCGAA
>JAWOJC010000105.1:0-6388 GCA_046484315.1 Smithellaceae bacterium
CGCCCCGCCGCTGCGGGAATCCATGGATTACTCATCGAAAATCGCAAGGCATGTGGCATCGATCCCGAGATCGGGCATGCCGATGATCAACGCGAACAGGATCGCGCCGGCCATCAGCGTTGCGCGAAGGACGGTGGTGCCCATTCCGGCAACAAAAGCATAAAAGATCACCATAACAAACGCGCCCAGAGAAGCGATAAGATAGGCGTTGAATTTCAACATTACATATTCCGATGACTTCATCAGCAAAATAATCAACAAAAAAACAGCCGTACCCAATATGCCGATGTGCAGGCCGGAAATGGCCAGAATGTGCGATGTGCCGGTTTTGGCAAATATGTCTCTGATTTCAGAAGGGATCTGTCTCGAATCCCCCAGAGTCATTGCCAGGATAATCTCTCTTGAAGGTGTTTCTGCATGCTCTGTGATGATTTTGCGTAAACGATTCCGGAAGGATTCTATTGTGTAGCGGAAACCACCCCCGGTATTTTTTCTCAACAATATAATTTCAGATTCATTTGCGACACTGCCGGCAGCGAAAATGCCCTGACGATTCAAGTAACGCTTGTAATCGAAGCCGCCCGGATTCCGAAACGTTTGTATGCTATTGACATGGGTGTGAAAACGTATGAAATCACCATATTCGAAAGACATGTCGGCAGGGACAGTCAGACGTAAATTACCCTGAACCGCCGTATAAGTGTTCTGGTCATAGAGCCTCGCCGTCCTGACGGTTAAGACCGTTTTTTCGGCCAAAAACATGCGGTGGATGACAACACCTTCAATGCTTAGTAGCTTGTTTAGGTTTGCATGATGCAGAATGTGGCGAGGATCATGGGTCGGAAAATAGGTCTTTTGTAGATTCAGAAAGGAGGACACGAAGATAATACCGCAAAAAACAATAAATGCGAACCTGAAATATTTGTTCCAAAAACAGAGCACCAAAACCAATGCCAGGATCAGAATTGCCGAGAACAACAAGGACCGGTCGAAATAGAAAAAGTCACCGGCCAGGATTCCGGCGATCACGCAGAAGAGTGGCGCCAATAAGGGTCTACGCATGATCTGTCTTTTCCCTGATAAAAATATTTTTCAAAAGATTAGCCAAAAATGAGAAAATATTATAGCATGAATCACATTTTCCGCGATAAAAAAGAATATGGAAAGACTTGATGTATATCGATAATTCCGAAGAAGAAAAAAACCGGCGTAGATTGCGATTCCTGATTTATGGTCGGGCCGGTATCATGATGATTGTTTTTGCGGCTACTGTGTTGATCAACCTTTTTCAACCGCACTATTTTCTTTCCAAGGACACATTTGCACTGCTTTATGCCATCATCGGACTGACATTTTTGCTGTCTTTACTATACGTCTACCTCCTGAGGAAAGACAAGTTCGTCATTAATGTTTATCTACAGTTATCGGTCGATGTTCTGCTGATCACCTTTATGGTCTATCTTACGGGCAGCATCGGAAGCAATTATTCCCTTCTTTACATGTTGGTTATTATCTATTCCGTCATTTTTATAGGACGAAACGGGGGTTTGATTTTCGCGTCCATTTCAAGTATCGCGTATGGAACGCTCTTAGATCTTGAATATTATAGAATTATTCCGACAATTTATGCGGTTGGACGGGATTATTCGGTCAATTCCGGCGATGTATTTGTTCGAATTTTGGTGCATATCGTCTCGTTTTATATCCTGGCCTTTCTGGCCAGCATTGTCGTGGAACAGGAAAAGAAAACACGTTCTCTTCTTGAAGAAAAAGAAACCGCATTCAATCAGTTGGATCTTCTTTTCCGAAGTATTATTGAGTCTGTCGATACAGGCGTGATGACCGTCAGCTTGCAGGGGAGGATAAAAACATTCAACAGGGCTGCGGAAGTCATTACCGGGCTTAAACTAAAAGCAATAGAAAATCGTAAAGTTGAAGAAATATTTCCTCAATTTAAGATTTTCTTCGACAAAGATAGCCTGATTATCGAAAAAAACAGAAGAGAAGTGACTCTTCATAAGCAAAAGGATAAAAAAGTTCATCTCGGATGTTCTCTATCGCCTTTGAAGGACCGGTATGGACGTCAAATCGGTCATATTTTGATTTTTCAGGATTTGACGGAAATTAAAAGGATGGAAGAGCATCTTGAAAAAAGCAAGAGACTGGCTATCATCGGGGAAATGGCCGCAGGCTTGGCCCATGAGATGAGAAATCCGCTGGCTTCTATTACGGGATCCATTCAATTACTTGCCCAGACAAAAAATCTGGAAGAAACAGACCGGCGTTTGATGCAGATCATTTTGAGGGGAAAAGACCAGTTGGATAACTTCGTCCGCGATTTTCTACTCTTGGCCCGTCCCATTCCTCAAATCAGGCAGGTTGTTGATGTTAATGAAGTAGCCGAAGAGACACTTGATCTGATTTCGATGTCAGGAGAATGGAAATCACAAGCGAGAGTGATAAAAATATTTTCGCAGGAAAATGTTGCTTTTGCCAATCGGGAGCAGATCAGGCAGATTCTACAGAATCTGATTATTAATGCGATGCAGGCGATTGATGACCAGGGGACTGTATCGATAGAAATTAATACTGTTAAAAATGAAGATCGGAAACCCTTTGCCGAAATTACAGTCACAGACGACGGATGCGGCATTGAGGAAGAAGATATGCAAAATGTGTTTGAGCCTTTTTTTACGAATAAAGAAAAAGGGACCGGACTGGGATTGGCCATTGTAAGCAGAATTGTTGATGGCTATGGCGGACGCATCCGGATGGAAAGCACGATCGATAAAGGCACTTCCATTAAGGTGTGGTTACCCGCAAATCCTGAGTAATGACAGGCAAAATATTAGAGGAGCAGAGGCATGGCAAAAATATTGGTACTTGATGACGATCAGGGCATGAGAGAATTCATGGAAATCATGTTGACCAAGGAGGGATACGACGTTACTTCGGTGGATAGTCCTGTCAAGGCTGTCAACATGTGCAGAAAAACAGCCTACGATTTGGTCATCACAGATTTAAAAATGCCCAAAATTGACGGCATCGAATTTCTCAAGACCATCAAGGATCAGAGACCGGAAACGGTTGTCATTCTGGTTACCGCTTACGCCTCAGGAGAAACGGCGATCAATGCCATGAAGGAAGGTGCTTACGACTACGTTGAAAAGGGGGGGGATATTGAAGAACTGAAAAAAATTGTCAAGCAGGCCCTTTCAAAAAATGGTTTGACCGTTGAAAATCAACCGTCGGGAAGCGAATTCCAGGAAAACCATTTTTACGGAATGATCGGCACGAGTCGTGAAATGGCAAAAGTTTATTCGATAATCGGTAAGGTGGCGGATACGCCGGCCAATATTTTGATTCTTGGAGAAAGCGGGACAGGTAAGGAACTGGTCGCAAGAGCGATTCACGAAAATTCATCGCGATCAAAGATGCCTTTTATGGCCATTAACAGCGGCGGTATTCCGGAGAATCTACTAGAGAGTGAATTATTCGGCTACATGAAAGGTTCTTTTACCGGCGCTTACGCCGACCGGCCCGGCCTCTTTGAATTGGCCAGAGGAGGCACGATTTTTCTCGACGAAATCGGCGAACTGCCGCCTGTATTGCAAGTAAAACTGCTTCGAGTTGTTCAGGAAAAAACTTTTCGCCGGATTGGCGGCGGGGAGGACATCAAAGTCGATGTGCGTATCATTTCCGCCACAAATCAGAACCTCCAACAGCGTGTAAGAAAAGGTGATTTCCGGGAGGATCTTTTTTTCCGTCTTAACGTCATACCGATTCACATGCCGCCGTTGCGTGAACGCAAGGAAGACATCCCGCTATTGACAAAACACTTTATTGAAAAATATGCGCGGGAGTTCGGCAAGGAAGTTCGCATGATATCCTCCTATGCCATGGAATTGCTTCTTGATTATGCATTTCCCGGCAACATTCGGGAACTCGAAAACATCATTGAACGGGGCGTGGCCATGGAATCATCCAATATCATTCTTCCTGAAAGTCTGGTCATCACGCCGGACGGTGAAACGCAAGATCGCATGATTGATCTGGATATTCCCGACAAGGGAATGGATCTGAATGCCGAAATGGAAAAGATAGAAACAAGAGCAATAGAAAAAGCTTTACTCAAGGCAAAGGGATCCAAAACCCGCGCCGCGGAACTGCTTGGGGTCACCTTCGATTCGCTGCGCTATCGTATCGAAAAACTCGGTGTGAACCAAAACGAATCCTAGATCAGCAAAAAGCGTGGGCAGGCGAAGTAACGCTTGACAGTATTTTTGCGACTAATGTAGTATCCGCCACGAACAGGAGAATAGCTATGGAACATGCAAAATTACTTTATCAGGGAAAGACACTCGAAATGCCGGTGATCGTCGGCGCTGAAGGTGAGAAGGCGATAGACATCTCAAAATTACGACAGGAAACCGATCTGATTACGCTCGATGACGGTTATCAGAACACGGGGTCCTGCATGTCGGCGATTACCTACATCGACGGGGACAAAGGCATTTTAAGGCACCGAGGGTATCCGATTGAGGAACTTGCAGAAAGAGCCACCTTTTCCGAAGTGGCCTATCTGCTAATCTACGGACACCTGCCAAACCGCGACGAACAGCAGGCCTTTTCTCAGATGTTGACCCAGAATTCCATGATTCATGAAGAAATGCTTCGCTTTTTCGACGGGTTTCCGCCTACGGCGCACCCCATGGCTATATTGGGCACGATGGTCAACTCTCTGTCGGTTTATTACACAGACTACTATACGGAAGATTTTCAGTCGGATACATTCGATTTGATGGCCGCCTCTCTGATATCAAGAATCCGGACCATTGCCGCATATTCCTACAAGCACAGTATCGGAGAGCCTCACGTTTATCCGAAGCGTGATTTGAAGTATGCATCCAATTTTCTATACATGATGTTTGACTCTCCGGTAAACCCGTATGTGCCGGATCTGGATATTGAGAAGGCGCTTTCCACTTTGTTGATTCTGCATGCGGATCATGAACAGAATTGCAGCACCTCGACCGTCCGACTGGTCGGCAGCAGCATGGTGAATCTTTATGCTTCGATCTGCGCGGGTATCTGCGCCCTTTGGGGGCCATTGCATGGCGGCGCCAATCAAAAAGTGATCGAAATGCTCGAAAGCATCAAAAAAGATAACCTCTCGATTGCACAATGTATCGCAGATGCAAAAAATAAAGATAGCAAATTCCGCCTTTTCGGATTCGGTCATCGTGTCTATAAGAATTATGATCCAAGAGCCAGGATTTTGAAAAAGTACTGTGAGACGCTATTTAAGAAATATAATTATCAGGACCCGCTCATCAATATCGCCATGGAGCTTGAAGAGGCGGCCCTGGCGGATGAATTCTTTGTTGAGCGCAAACTCTATCCCAATGTGGACTTTTACAGTGGCATTTTATACCGGATGATTGGCATCCCGACGAATATGTTCACTGTTATGTTCGCTATCGGAAGATTACCCGGTATGATCGCACAGTGGAAGGAAATGCATGATTCCGTGCCGCTTAAAATAGGACGTCCCCGTCAGATTTATACCGGAAATACATTGAGGCACTATGTGGCTATAGACGAACGATGATCGGTTGCTGGCAATTCCGACAGGAAATCGACTTTTTTCTTGACTTTTTCCAGCTATTTGCCTATATCCGCCTCAACATGAAGGATGTTTGAAGATGATGAAACGGTATTTTTCGATGCAGGCAGCATATTTTTTCTTTTATTTTTTTAGCTTTACCGGCTTAAAGGTCTGCCTGAAAGTATCATGACCGGTCACAAAGGGAAATGAACCGTGGGCAGACAGATAATTTGCTCACGGTTTTTTTTTGTCAAACTTTTGAAACCAGGAAGGGGAGGTAGAAAATGAATAAAGCAGGGAAGGTATTCATAGCCATCACATCGTTATTTTTATTATTAACTGGCGTAGCAGGCGCACAGACCAAAACAATCAAAGTCGGAGCTGCTATCAATCTGACGGGGCCTGCGTCCACATGGGGACAGTTTCATGAAAAAGGGCAAAGAGATTATTTCCGCTATGTCAATGAAGTGAAGAAAGGCGTTTATGGACATACTATTAATATGATCACGGTCGATACCGCCTATAAAGTACCGGAAGCCCAGGCGGCAGTGCGGAAGTTCGTTTTACAGGATAAAGTGGACATGATTGCCACGTGGGGGGCAGGGGAAGGCCTGGCGGCAAAACCCATCATTCAGGAACATAAAGTGCCGGCCATAAATTACTCCACCAGTTGGGAATTACTAGAAGATCCGATTGACTACATGTATCTGCCCTTTGGCAGTTACCGGATGGATTGTCAGGCTGTGTTGGACTATATTATGGCCATTCACAAGGGTAAAG
>JAWOJC010000140.1:0-3643 GCA_046484315.1 Smithellaceae bacterium
GGAAACACTGCGAGTAATTGCGCCATTTGCACTATTGTATCGATAAAATATTAATTCGTTCTGGTCATCGCCGATCATGCCGTATACATTTGGTGTTCCCAATGGTCCCAGATCCATCGCGATGAAAAGATTGTTGGCATCAGCAAACAGGATACCCCGTTTTGCCGTGGTGAGTGTTGGAGCGCCTCCTATCAAACCATTCACATTGGCACAAGCGTTCACATTCGTGGTGGTCGTTAAATTCGTCCAAGTCGTCCCCGCCATTGAGGGATTAAAAGATGCCATGCGAATCTCTGAAGCCATAAAATCAAGCACGGATCGGGTATCCTGCTGAGTAAGGACTTTTCTCTCCGTACCGGCCGATGTGCGTTGAGCCATCGTCATAACGCTGTAAACCGCCGCCATGATGATGAGACCAACAACCATGGCTATTAATAATTCAACTAATGTAAAACCGGTTTTTTTCATTTTTTCATCTCTTGCCCTGATTTCATTGATCAAAATTATAATGCCGCGTGGCGATGAGAGAACTTTTTATGCCGTTGGTCGGCCCATGCGGCCAAGTCACCTGTACGTTGATAATCCAAGCATTCGTCGCTCCAGCTACCGGATTGATCAATGTGTTGACGGTGAAATACCGCTCTGCCGCAACCGTGGTTAATACGCCATCGAGCGTAAAGCCCTTCACAAAAGGAACGGTCTGCGCAAGGACGATTGCATTGTTCTGGTTCATGATAAAATATTCGCGTATCTCCAGTTCCGACTGCATAATGTAAGACGCACGTCCCAAGTAATCTGCCCGGGCCCCCGTTCTCAATGAGATATCCTGCATCGGCATCAGCGATACAATGGCGACAGCGGTCAGAAAAATCGCTATCAATGACTCGACCAGCGTTATCCCTTTATTATTTGAAATCATACGTAACCCTTACCCGTCCCATAATCGACGTAATAATTTGAGCCTTTGAAAGCCTTGTGGTGTGCTGCAAATCCAGATGGCCGGGATTCGTCGTTCCCCTGGGCTGGAAAATGATTTTGTCATCTGCAAAAGTCGGATCACCGACAATTTTTATCACGGCATTACCTGCCCCAACGGTTTTAGTCGCAGTTACAACCTCTTCTCTCTTGATTGTGTAGTTATTCAATCCGACATTAAAGGTCATGCTATATTCCGCATTTTCTGAAAGAGCACGTTGCTTGCAAAGTTGGATATCCGACGAAATATCCCGCGCCGCTTCCCTTAAATTTGTATTGTCCCGGTATCTGGTAAAATTCGGCGCGGCAATCGCCAGGACTATCCCCATAATAGCGATTGTGATGAGAAGTTCAATTAAGCTGAAACCGTTATTTCCTCTAATTCTCAATTCAAGCCTCAATTCATATGTACTGTAGACTTAAAAATACAAAGCAAACCATGTGCCACATGTTTTTTCCCTTTAGTCATTAACAGCGCCGAAGCATCCAATATCAACTTTTACGACCATGTATTAAGCTATTAGCACCCCTGTGTCAATAATTTCTCGTCCTGGATTCATCTTCTTCTGTAACGATTTACGCTCTCTTATCCGTTATTTTCACCATCAACAGCGTTTAAAAACCAAGAATCAAAAAACGCATGAACGCGTCTCCCAAAAAAATGTACGCGACCGCGGCCGCTGACAAAAACGGTCCAAACGGTACGGCATATTTCATATCCTGTTTTTTGATGATCATGGCGGTAATGCCGACCAGGGCGCCGGCAAATGAGCTGAATAACAGAACAAATATGAGAGATTTCCACCCCAGAAAGCCGCCGATCATGGCCAGCAGCTTGATATCGCCGCCGCCCATGCCTTCGCGCTTGGTGACCAGTTCATAAACAAAAGCAATGGCAAAAAGGACACCGCCGCCGATGAGGAGACCGATGAGGGCTTCATGCCAGGGAACTTTTACTACAAATATTGCAGCAAGCAGGAAGATCGGTATCCCCGGCAAGGACAAGACATCAGGAATGATCTGGTGATCGAGATCGATAAAGGTAATGGTGATTAAAACAGCCGTAAAAACGAAAAAGACGAGAAAATTGAGCGTCAGGCCGAATTTTATAAATAGCAACAGGGCCAGAATGCCGGTAATCAATTCCACCAGCGGGTATCGCCAGGAAATGGCTCCGCCGCAGTCGCGGCATTTTGCCCGTAGAAGAAGAAAACTGATGATCGGGATATTATCATAAAAACGGATGGGATGGTGACAGTGGGGACATTGGGAAAGCGGCTTGACAATGGAACTTTTCGCCGGAATGCGAAATATGCAGACGTTGAGAAAACTGCCAATGGCGGCGCCGAATATAAATGCAAACAGATAAAGAATCATTCAGAGAATCTTTCTTTTAACCCATTTTTCTGTTTGGCGGGTTTGTTTCGGGAATGCTGGACACGCTTTGTCTGCCCGGCAGTCCTGCCGCCCTATCCACTAAAAGACTTAGGCCAGTAACTTTGCGTCCCGCCTTTTCAGACGGTTTGCCTTGAATCGTGCTTCGAGCAGGATTCTACTCTTTTTTCGTCAGAAGTCAATAAATAGATTGTGATTTCAATCACCGAATCCGATCATCTATCCTTTAAGTAACGGTCGATCGGTATCTCAGCCGACATCGCCGCCATGGCCTCAAAAGCACCGGCAATAAATTGTTTTGCATCCGTATCACCAATAGGGTAATAAATCTCACCATGAATGACGAATTTTACATGAATCTGGCGCTGAAGCTCGCCGCAAAGGGACGAGGCTATGCCAGCCCGAACCCGATGGTGGGCGCCGTGTTAGTAAAACACGACCGGATCATCGGGCAGGGATACCACCAGTGTTGCGGAAAAAATCACGCCGAGGTCAACGCAATTGAAAATACCACGGAATCCGCCGAGGGATCAACGCTTTACGTCACACTGGAACCTTGCTGCCACCACGGCAAAACCCCCCCCTGCACGGACAGAATTATAAAGGACAAAATCGCGCGCGTCGTCATCGGCACAGGCGATTCCAATCCGCGGGTTTCCTGCCAGGGCATTCGCATACTGCAGCAAAACGGCATTGAGGTTAAAAGCGGTGTTCTGGAAAAGGCGTGCCGCACGCTCAACGAAGTCTTTTTTCATTACATGGAAACAGGACTGCCGTTCGTAACGATCAAATACGCATCGACACTGGACGGACGAATCGCCACCGCCTGCGGCCGGTCGCAGTGGATCAGTTCGCCCCCCTCGCTGAAGTTCGTCCACCGTCTGCGAGCCCGGCATGACGCGATCCTTGTGGGCGTCGGCACAGTTTTGTTGGATGACCCGGAACTGACCGTGCGGCTCGTGCGCGGACGCAATCCCGTCCGGATTGTCGTGGATTCGCATCTGAAAATTCCCGATTCCGCAAAACTGATTGTCACAGCGGCGCAGATCACGACGATCATCGCCACCACGCGAAGCCTTGCAGATCCCCGGGCTCAGGATCTGTCCGCCCGCGGCGCGCAGATTCTGACGATCGACGCAGACGCGCAGGGCCGGGTGGATCTGGCAAAGCTCCTCAAGGCCCTTGCAGCGCGAAACATCTCTTCTTTGCTGGTCGAAGGGGGATCGCAAATCATCACGTCTTTTTTACGGGAAAATCTGGTCAACCGCCTGAT
>JAWOJC010000166.1:0-23858 GCA_046484315.1 Smithellaceae bacterium
TTGTGGTGTCTGTGGGGAAACCGGTGGCGGTGGACGCGACCGTGATACAAAAAATTTAAAAAAGAGATGATTATGGAGAAGATGATGAAAGTACTGCGATGGATATCGGTTTTAGGATTGCTCCTGTGTGTCCACGTGACCGCGATGGCGGACGACGTGACGGATAAGTATCAACTCAATACACCGGACGATACCGTACAGTCCTTTTTCAAAGCGGGCAGGGACGGGGATTATGTTGCGTTGGAGAAAATGCTTTCCCCCCGGGTCAGGGAAATGATAGCCAGGGAAAAGCTGCCGATGAAGGACTATACCGCGGCCTGGTGTGCCTTTCGTGTGATCACCCTGCATAAAGCCGTTCCGGTTGATGTCAAAGACGGCTCTGGGGAAGCTGCTTCCGTTTTAATGATTTATTTGATTGATGAGACGGAGTATCATACGAATGTTTCATTAATCAAACTCAACGGCCGGTGGTTGTGGAATCAAAAATGACCGTTTCCAAAGACATGTTTTTTGTCCAAAAACCGTTTGCAGTTTCAGGTTATTTGCGCGCCCGCACCGTCCGCCGGGGCGTCTTGCAGGCCAGGTAAAATTTCTTGACAATCCCCGCGGTTTTGTTAACCTTCCAAAATCATCCGGAAACGTGAACCTTTATTTGTCATGCGGCCGCCGTCCCGGATGAAGGAGCCCCTCCTTCTCTCACACTTACACGATATGATTTTGATCCATTGAGACGTTTTTGCGGTTTTTTATGTGGTGAAAGCATAATCCGGGAAAGGCAGGTCGTTTCCATGGAAGGCATGTTTTTGGATTTTAAAATCCGGATTTGTTGCATGATTTGTTCATGCCGGGAGATGTCGAACAAAATCAGCTCACGTGCCTCCGGTGTTTGGCTTTGCACCGGAGGCACGAGCTGCTGTAACCAATCACATTTCATGACGGGCCGTTTTTTGCTTTTGCATCCGTAGAGCGGACCGCTTGCCTGAATAAAAAACGACATTAAGAAGAGGGGGAGAGGAATGAAAAGAGCAGCGCCATATTTCAAAATCGCGGCATGTTTGTTTCTTGCGGTTTTTAGTTTTGTTTTTCTGACCGGCACCGCCGGGGCGACTTTTAAATTCAATAAACAAAACATCCGGCCCATGGTTTTCGTTCACGGCGGCGCCGGCTCCGGCGCGCAGTTCCAGGCGCACGCCATGCGTTTTACCGGCAACGGCTATCCTGCCCGGTATATCGCCGTGCATGAGTATGATTCCACGCTTTCGCTCAATACCTATGCGCAAATTTATGACGCGCTGGATGTGACTATTGCCGCCCTGATGAAAGAAACCGGGGCCGACAAGGTCGACCTGCTGGGCCATTCCATGGGGACGTATGTTTTGCAAGGCTATCTGGCTTTTCCCGAACGGGCCGCCAGGGTAGCCCGCTACGTGAATATTGACGGTCGAACAGCGGCCGCATTGCCGGGCGGCGTTCCGACTCTGGCGCTTTGGGCGGGCGTAGGATGGACTTATGTGCCGGGCAATGAGATTGTCGGCGCGACCAACGTCCTGATTCCCGGCCAGACGCATGTGGAAGTTGCCACATCCTCGGAATCTTTCGCGCATATTTTTAAATTTTTCACCGGACGGGACCCCTGGACCACAGAGGTTGTGATGGAACCGCCCGGATTGGTCCGGCTTGCCGGCAGGGTGGTGATCTTCCCGCTCAATATCGGAGCGGATGGGGCCACACTGGAAGTCTGGGAGGTCAGCGGTGAAACCGGGGCGCGAAGGGGCAAGAAACCGGATGCCGTCTACCGGTTGGATAATACGGGGCATTGGGGACCTTTCAAGGCCAAAGGCGGGGCGCATTATGAATTCAATGTGGTACGCGACGGCATGGAGCCGCATCATTTTTACTATGAGCCGTTTGTCCGCAGCAATTACTGGATGCGTCAGCTGGTTTCTTCGCCCACCTACGGCGGATCGGCCGCCCAAATGGAGCGAAGCGATGTTCACAGCAATCTGGTGATTAGCCGCAACAAGGAATTCTGGGGCGATCAGGGCGCTGCAAACGACATTCTGACGCTCAACGGCATCAATATTATCAATGCGGCAACCAGTCCCGTGATTAAAGGCGCCTATCGGACGGGCGTTATCGGTATTTATGCCTATGACCGGTTTGCCGATGGCGTAAGCGATCTTAGCGCGGCCATACCCTCTTTCTATGCCGTCGCCTTTATGACCGGTGTGGATGTCGTGATTCCTGCCGCTTCTCCCGTGAACGCGACGACCCAGGCGGTTCTCATGTCCCGGGGTGGTTGCGGCGCCATGCAGGTGATTAACTTTCCCAACTGGGCGTCTTCCACCGACCGGGTGACGATTCAGTTTCATGACTATGTAGACAGTCGCTGCGAAATGACGTGGCGTTCTTATCAACAACCGGGGAAATATTTCCGGTAAGGCCGTGCTGCGGGCATGCCTTTATGTCGGAGGCGCATCCCGTGGGAAAATAAAAAAAGGCGGCAGGAATGTCCTGCCGCCTTTTTGATTTTTTAAAACGATCCGCTACGGGCGGATTTAACGGCCCTTGAAATTCGGGGCTCTTTTCTCAAGGAAAGCCTTGGCGCCTTCTTTGAAGTCTTCCGTGAAGACCAGAGCCTGTGAAGCGGCCCTTTCGATCTTGTTGACGCCGTCAGCCAGGTTGGTGTCCAGGCCCAGGCGGATGGCCTTCATGATTTCGCGCTGTGCGATCGGCGCGCCGCCCGCCAACTTCTTGGCCAGTTTCTTGGCTGCTTCCAGAACGTCGGCGCCCGGAACAACTTTGTTGAGCAGGCCCAGCGCCAGAGCGTCTTTGGCCGGAAGGAAATCGCCGGTCAGCATCAGCTCCATTGCTTTGGTCTTGCCGATGTAGCGGGGCAGACGCTGCGTGCCGCCCCAGCCGGGGTTGAGGCCCAGTTTAACTTCGGGAAGGCCCACAACAGCTTCTTCCGCCATGATTCTCAGATGGCAGGAGCAGGCCAGTTCCAGACCGCCGCCCAGTGCCAGACCCTGAATGGCCGCGATGATAACTTTGGGATAGCTTTCGATTTTGAAATAGATTTCATTGCCGTCATACTCGGGGACCTTTCCAGACTGGATGTCGGCAAACTCGGTGATGTCCGCGCCTGCAGAAAAGCATTTCGATCCGCTGCCGGTAATGACGATGACGCGCACATTGTCGTCTTTTTCGCACTTGTTGAGCAGATCATTGAGATCTCTCAAAACACCCTGCGCCATGGCGTTGGCCGGGGGATGATTAATAGCGGCCACCACGACCATACCGTCTTGTTCCACTGTTAACTTCTCATAATTAAAAGCCATCTTGATTCCTCCTTAAATGTCATATGTTTTTTTATGATGCTTTTGATGAAGACATTCTCTTTTTTATGACCGCGAGTATAGAAAGAACCGATGGAGGTGTCAAGAGAAAAACCGGTCCGGCGGTTATTTTACTGCATAACGCTGTTTCCGGGCAGCCTTTCGCGGTGTCGCCAAGCTCTCGACCGGGCCCGTGCCGGTCTTTTGTTTATATCCAGGACTGCGTTCTCAAGGGCGGTCTTGCGAAAAACATTGACAAAAGCGTTAATCAATATATAGGTATAACTCCATTTTTAAGGAGAAGCGAATCGATGTTTGGTATCGGAATGCAGGAACTCATTATTATCGCGGTGATCGCGCTTTTGATCGTCGGGCCGAAAAAACTGCCCGATCTGGCCAAATCCCTCGGCAAGGGGTTCAGCGAATTCCGCAAGGCGACCGACGGTGTCACGGATGATATCAAAGGCGCGTTTAAAGAAGACGATGAGCCGGAAAAGGATGACGGCCTGAAAAATTCGCTTTTAATGAAAAAAACCTCCGAAGACGAGCCTGAATCCGATTCCAAAGACGGCGTCTCCGATAAAAATTGACCCTGACCTTTTAACTCACCCAAACGCCCATGATGGAAACCACAGAAGAAAACAAGATGTCTCTGACCGAACATTTAATCGAGCTGCGCAAGCGTCTCACCCGTTCGCTTATCGCGGTGGGGATCGGTTTTGTCGCCTGCTGGTTCTTCCGGGACTTCTTTTTCGATATCATTACCCTTCCGTTAATGGACGCATTGCCTGAAAACCGGGATTATCTGATTTTCACGGGGCTCACGCAGCCTTTGTTCACCTTCATGAAAATCTCGTTTTTCGCCTCGGTGATTCTGACCAGCCCGTTCATTTTCTATCAGATCTGGAAATTCATATCGCCTGCGCTTCTGCCCACGGAAAAGAAGTATGTTTTGCCGTTTGTGCTTTCCTCCACGCTGCTTTTTACCGGCGGCATTCTATTCGGGTATCTTGTCGTTTTGCCGCCTGCTTTCAGTTTTTTCGTCAGCTTCAACAACCTGCACCTGCAGGCGATGATCTCATTTGCCGATTATCTGTCGCTGTTTATCCGATTTCTTCTGGGGTTCGGCATTTCGTTTCAGCTTCCCGTCCTGATGTTTTTTCTGGCAAAGCTCGGGATTGTCAACGCGAAGATGCTCTCCAAGCAGCGAAAGTACGCTATCCTCATGATTTTTATTGCCGCCGCGATCCTGACGCCTTCTCCGGACGCGCTCAGTCAGATCCTGATGGCGCTTCCCTTGTTGTTTTTATATGAAGTCAGTATCGTGATCGCGAGATTTGTCGGCAAAGCGAAGATAACCTCTGATAATCAGACTGGAGAATAACCGGTAAGGCATATGGCAAAGCAAAAAACGAAAAAAGACGAAGGATCCACCATTAAACAACACAAACTTATGGCCTTTTTATTCGGCCTGGTTTTCCTGATTCTACTGGTTACCGTGGGCGGCACCGTGGCCTACTATGTACTGACGCTGGATCTGCCGGGCATCGACGCCCTGAAAGACTATCGTCCCAGCATCGCCTCGCGGGTTCTCGATGAAAATGACGAGCTCATTGATGAATTTTTTCTGGAAGACAGAAAGCTGATCGACGTCAAAGACACGCCGAAGATTCTGTCGCAGGCCTTTATTTCCGCGGAGGACTCCCGTTTTTATCAGCACAAGGGATTCGACATGCAGAGTATTTTCCGCGCGTTGTTTAAGAACATGGAAGCGGGGAGAATCGTTCAGGGCGGGAGCACCATCACCCAGCAGGTCGCCAAACTGATGTATCTTTCTCCGGAGCGGAAATATTTAAGAAAATTTAAAGAGGCGATTCTCTCTTATCGAATTGATAAGTACCTGACCAAAGAAGAAATTCTCAACTTGTATCTCAATCAGATTTACCTGGGGCACGGCACCTACGGCGTGGAATCCGCAGCCGTCGGTTACTTCGGCAAGAGCGCGCGGGAGATCAATCTTCCGGAGGCCGCTCTTCTGGCAGGGCTTCCCAAAGCGCCCAGCTCTTACTCTCCGTATCTGTACTTTGATCGCGCGAAGGAAAGGCAGGTTTACGTACTGACGCGGATGGTGGAAGACGGTTATATCACGCAAGAGCAGATGACGGCGGCCGTGGCCGCGCCTCTGAATTTCAGGCCGATGAAACCCAAGGACAAGGTTGCCGCCTATTTCGTCGAGCATGTCCGGAGATACGTGCAGGAGAAATACGGCGCGGATGTGCTTTACAAGGAAGGGTTGACCATTTACACCACCTTGAACTTATCCGCCCAGGTTGCCGCGCGAGATGCTCTGGAAAGAGGGCTCTCCGAACTCGAGGAAAGAAGCGAATTTGACAAAGGGTTGGTTCAGGGCGCCCTTTACGCGATGGATGTGAAGACAGGCGCGATTCGCGCCATGGTCGGCGGCCGCGATTTCAGCAAAAGCGAGTTCAACCGGACAACGCAGGCGCGCCGGCAGCCCGGTTCCGCCTTTAAGCCGTTGATTTACACGGCGGCTTTTGACAAGGGAATGAATCCGTCCACCCGTTTTGTGGATTCCCCGCTCGTTTTTGACGATCCAACCCAGGAAGACGGTTTGTGGAAGCCCAAAAATTTTGATGAAAAATTTATGGGGCCGATCACGATGAGAACCGCGCTGGTTCAGTCCCGTAACATCGTCACCATTAAAATTCTTCAGGAAATCGGAATTGATTATGCGGTGTCCTACGCGATGAACATGGGCATTACTTCTCCGCAGGCGAGAAATCTTTCCCTGGCGCTCGGCGCGTCGGGCGTGACCGTTCAGGAACTGGTGCGCGCCTATGGTGTATTGGCCAATCAGGGCAAAAAAGTGACGCCTTACTTCATCCGGAAAATCGTTGATCGCACCGGCAATGTTTTTGAGGAGACCCGGATAGAATCTCAGCAGGTCGTTGATCCCCGGATCGCGTTTATGACCTCTTATATTCTGCGCGACGTCGTCGAAAGCGGGACGGGCCGGCGCGTGAAAAGCATTGGACGGCCGGTGGCGGGCAAAACGGGAACCACCAACGATATTCGCGATGCCTGGTTTATCGGCTATACGCCCTCGCTCATCGCCGGTGTCTGGGTGGGATTCGACCAGGAAGCCACTTTAGGAAAAAATGAAGTTGGCGGACGGGCGGCTGCCCCGATCTGGCTGTATTTCATGGAGCAGGTCATGCAGAACAAACCTGTGGAAGCATTTCCCACGCCGGAGGGCATTGTTTTTGTCAAGGTCGATCCGAAAACGGGAATGATGGCCACCCCATCTTCCGGTGGAACCATCTACGAATGTTTTCTGGAAAATGCCCTGCCCGAAGAGAGAACCGAATATCTGTTTGAAGAAAAAGAGGATCTGTTCCGCTAGAGAAAACAGATGCCGTATCAACCGGGGACACGATAAAGGCACTTGACAAGTTTGATTTTTTTCGTTAAAAGGGGTTCAAATTCACTCAGGAATTGAAAATGTTTCTTAAAGATTTTGACAGCGGCAGCATCGGAATACCGGCCATCGTTAGATTACTCGTCGTAGTAGTCGTACGCATGGGGTCTGCCGCCCGGTATCTTTAAGAACTAAGATATCAGCCGCGGGCCCCGAAAGCCCGCGGCTTTGTTTTATGGAAACAAAGCCGCTTTTTCCGAAAGAAACTGGCGGCTTTTTTAGTTTTAAACCATGAAAAAAAGATTATCCGACGGAGGGATCATAAACCTATGAAGTTAAAAGGCACGCAAATTTTGTTGGAAGTGCTCAAAGAAGAAGGTGTGGATATCATCTTCGGTTATCCGGGGGGATCCGTCCTGGACATTTACGATCAACTTTTTAAAAGCGATTTTCGGCACATTTTAGTCCGACATGAACAAGGCGCGGTGCATGCCGCCGACGGTTACGCCCGGGCCACCGGCAAAGTCGGCGTCTGCCTGGTGACCTCCGGTCCCGGCGCCACCAACACTGGCACGGGGATCGCCACGGCCAATATGGATTCGATTCCGTTGGTCGTATTCACAGGCCAGGTGCCCACCGGTCTGATCGGCAATGACGCGTTTCAGGAATGCGATATCACCGGCATCACGCGTCCATGCTCCAAACACAATTTTCTGGTGCGCACAATTGAAGAACTTGCCTCAACGATCAAAGAGGCGTTTCATATCGCCCGCTCCGGACGGCCGGGGCCGGTGCTGGTGGATTTGCCCAAAAATGTGATGGCCATGGAAACGGACTACGATGCGGCCAATGTGAAATTCCGCAACTACGAAGTGGCGCACAAACCCGCCCCCAAGAAAATGGCCAATGTACTGGATATGCTCAAGGCGGCCGAAAGGCCCCTGATCATGACGGGTGGCGGCGTGATCCTCGGGAGGGCAGCCGACGAAATGACGCTTTTGGCCCGGAAATATCAGATTCCCGTGACCGGCACCCTGATGGGCATGGGGTCGTTTCCCGGATCCGATCCTCTGTGGCTGGGCATGCTGGGCATGCACGGCACCTATTACGCGAACATGGCGGTGAGTCACTGCGATTTCATGCTGGCGGTGGGTGTCCGGTTTGACGACCGCGTCACCGGCACGATTGAAACGTTTGCTCCCAACGCGAAAATCGTTCATATCGACATTGATCCGTCGTCCATCAATAAAAATGTCACAGTCGACCTACCGATTATCGGGGATACAAAAGCCACGCTTCGGGACCTTCTGCACTTTCTCGACGAACACCACTATGTACCAGCTCAGGCCTCGCGCCAAATCTGGCTTTCGGAAATCGCCGACTGGCGTGAAAAAGTGCCACTAACCTACTGTCAGAACGGGGAGGTCATCAAGCCGCAATACGTTATCGAAACGCTCCACCGGCTGACCGGGGGCGATGCCCTGATTACGACGGAGGTGGGCCAAAACCAGATGTGGACGGCGCAGTTTTTCGGGTTTGACCGTCCCAACTCATTTATTTCGTCGGGTGGTCTGGGAACGATGGGCTTCGGTCTTCCGGCGGCCATCGGCGTCAAATGCGCGTTTCCCGACAAGCACGTGGTGGATATCGCGGGCGACGGCAGCATCCAGATGAACATTCAGGAGCTGGCAACGGCTGCTCAGTACAACATTGCCGTGAAGGTGGTTTTGCTCAACAACGGATTTTTAGGCATGGTGCGCCAGTGGCAGGAGCTGTTTTATGAAAAGCGCTATTCCCACACCGATATGACGTACGCGCCGGATTTTGTGAAACTGGCCGAAGCCTTCGGCGTGGTCGGCCTGCGGGCAACGAAGCCCGATGAAGTGGAAACCGTGTTGAAGCAGGGACTGGCTGTGAATCGGCCGGTGCTGATGGATTTTCGTGTGTCGCGCGAGGAATGCGTCTACCCCATGGTGCGTCCGGGCGAGTCGATCAGCCAGATGACGCTGGGCAGCAGAGAGATGATCAACTAAACTGAATATAAAGAAAGGCGAACAAGTATGGAAAGAAAAGAGCATATTATATCCATTCTGGTGCACAACAAACCCGATGTGCTCGCCAGAATCGCCGGAACGCTGGGCGGCAAAGGCTACAACATCGACAGCCTGTGCGTGAATACCACCACACAAAATGATATTTCGAAGATTGTCATGACCACCGCCGGCGCTCAGGCCACCATCACGAGAGTTGAAAATCAACTCCAAAGGCTCGTTGATGTCATCTCCGTGGACGACCTGACCAATGTTGAATCCATTCACCGCGAGATGTTGCTGGTCCGGATCGACCTGACGGTCCAGAATTCGGAAATGGTAAAGATAGCGATTGACACGAACAAATGGAAAGTAATAGTGTCGAGCGACGCGTATGTGATCATCGAGATAACGGGAGACCAGACCCAGGTCGATTTTGCGCTGGCGCGTCTCGAGCCGCTGGGCGTTACGGATATCACCCGGACCGGGCTGGTCGCGTTGAAACTGGACGATTGATTAAAACAATTTACAGGCAGTAACTTATTTTAATAGGAAGAACAGGGGGTTTTTATGGCAAAAATTAATTTTGGTGGTGTGGTGGAAGATGTCGTGACCGCGGAGGAATTCCCGGTCAAAAAGGCGCAGGACATTCTGAAAAGTGAAGTGATCGCGGTTTTGGGCTACGGTGTCCAGGGTCCCGCGCAGGCTTTCAATATGAAAGACAACGGCGTCAACGTGATTATCGGGCAGTCTCCGGAAGACAAATCCTACTGGGACAAGGCGATTGCCGACGGCTGGGTGCCCGGCGAGACGCTTTTCCCGATCGAAGAAGCCGTCGAGAAGGCCACCATCATTCAGTATCTGGTTTCCGACGCAGCGCAGATGATTCTGTGGCCCAAAGTCAAGCCGCACCTGAAAAAAGGCGACGCGCTGTATTTTTCGCACGGGTTTTCCGTGGTGTATAAAGATCAGACCGGCGTCATTCCGCCGGACTTTGTCGATGTCATTCTGGTCGCGCCGAAAGGTTCCGGCACGAGCGTGCGGCGTAACTTTGTCGACGGCAGCGGTATCAATTCCAGCTTCGCCGTGCATCAGGACGCGACCGGCCGCGCGATGGAGCGCACGCTGGCTTTGGGCATCGCCATCGGCTCGGGTTTCCTTTTCCCGACCACGTTCCAGATGGAAGTCTACAGCGATCTCACCGGAGAACGCGGTGTGCTGATGGGTGCGCTGGCTGGCATGATGGAGGCGCAGTACGCCGAACTCCGGCGTCATGGCCATAGCCCCAGTGAAGCGTTCAACGAAACCGTGGAAGAACTGACCCAGAGCCTGATTCGTCTCGTCGGTGAAAACGGCATGGACTGGATGTACGCGAACTGCTCGGCCACCGCGCAGCGCGGCGCGCTCGACTGGCGTCATAAATTCCGCAAGGCGGTGGAGCCGGTGTTTGCCGAACTGTACAATGCCGTTGCCACCGGCAAAGAGACCGAAGTGGTGCTGCGCGTCAACAGCGCGCCGGACTACAAAGAAAAGCTCAATGCGGAACTCAAAGAAATGCGCGAATCCGAATTGTGGCAGGCAGGCATGGCGGTTCGGGCCTTGCGACCGGAAAGAAAAAAATAACGCACACCGCGGAAAGCGGTTGACCGGCAGACGCCGGCCGACCGCTGCCTGCGTCTAAGGGAGACCAAGATGAGAAGCGATCTCATGAAGAAAGGCGTCGAGCGCGCGCCGCACCGTTCGCTCTTCAAAGCGATGGGCTATACCGACGAAGAAATTGCAAGGCCGCTGGTCGGCGTGGTGAATTCCGCCAATGAAATTGTACCGGGGCACATCCATCTGGATTTGATTACCCAAGATGTGAAAGCGGGGATTCGCATGGCCGGCGGAACGCCGGTGGAATTTCCCGTCATTGCTGTTTGCGACGGTATTGCCATGGGGCATGCCGGCATGAAATATTCACTGGCCAGCCGCGAGCTGATCGCGGATTCCATCGAGATCATGGCCACCGCGCATCCTTTTGACGCGCTGGTCTTTGTGACCAATTGCGACAAGATTATTCCCGGCATGCTGATGGCGGCGATGCGTATCAACATTCCATCCATTTTTATCAGCGGCGGTCCGATGCTGGCCGGAAAAATTCAAGGCAGGCCCGTTGACCTGATTTCGGTTTTTGAAGGCGTCGGCGCGGTTAAAGCCAAAAAGATGAGCCAGGCGGGGCTTAAACAACTGGAAGACTGCGCCTGTCCCGGATGCGGTTCCTGTTCCGGCATGTACACGGCCAATTCCATGAACTGCGTCACCGAAGCGCTGGGCCTGGGCTTGCCCGGACACGGCACAATTCCGGCGGTGCTGGCGGCCCGTCATCGCCTGGCTAAACACGCGGGTATGAAAATCATGGACCTGATCAAAAAAAACGTCAAACCCCGCGACATTGCCACGCCGGCCGCGTTTAGAAACGCCATTGCCGTCGACATGGCGTTGGGCTGTTCGACCAATACGGTGCTGCACATTCCGGCCATTGCTCATGAAGCCGGCATTACACTCGATTTAGACCTTTTTAATAAAATCAGCGGACAGACCGCCAATATCTGCAAACTGAGTCCCGCCGGACATCATCACATCGAAGATCTCGATTCGGCAGGCGGCATTCAGGCGGTGATGAAAGTGATCAGCAAGCTGGGTGTGATTGATGAGAAGGCCATGACGGTGTCCGGCAAAACCGTGGGCGCCAATTTGAAGGCGGCCCGCGTTTTGAATGACGACGTTATCCGGCCTTTGAGCAATCCTTATTCCAAACAGGGCGGTATTGCCATTTTGCGCGGTAATCTGGCGCCGGACGGCGCCGTGGTGAAACAGTCCGCCGTAGCCCAGGCGATGCAGGTTAACGAAGGCAAGGCCAGAGTTTTCGATTGTGAAGACGACGCCATTGCCGCAATTCTGGGCGGCAAAATTAAAGGCGGGGATATTGTGGTGATCCGCTACGAAGGCCCCAAAGGCGGTCCGGGCATGCGCGAGATGCTTTCGCCCACCTCCGCCATTGTCGGCATGGGGTTGGATAAATCCGTCGCGCTTCTGACCGACGGACGCTTCAGCGGTGGAACACAGGGCGCGGCCATCGGGCATATTTCGCCGGAAGCGGCTGAAGGCGGTCCTATTGCGTTGGTTCGTGAAGGCGACATCATCGCCATTGATATTCCGAAAAAGACGCTGAACCTGAAAGTCAGCGCGGCGGAATTGGCGACGCGTCGTAAAGCCCTCAAGCCGCGCAAGCCTGCCATTACCACCGGTTATCTGGCCCGCTACGCGAAAATGGTGACGTCAGCATCCACCGGCGCGGTGTTCAAAGACTGATGTTTAACATGGATACGATAAAAAAGGCCGGCGCTTTGCGTCGGCCTTTTTTGGGTTCATCCGGGATGGTGTCCTTTTATTTCATTCACCTACAAACAAAGGAGTTTGAAAATTATTTCTAATGTGAATTATCATTCGAAAGGTGCAACGAAAAATCAGCCGGAGCATAGTGATCGGCTGTATTGACTTTGGGATTCATTTTATTTTTACATCACCAATTTCATAAGCTGTATTACTTGGTGGTTCTTTAGTTTTGTTTAACTGCGGAGGAGGTGGTGGTGGCAGTGGCAGGCTGCATAGGAGCTTTCCACGAGCGAGTCCATTTTCCCATGGAAATCCTCCTCTGGAACTACCTTCGTGCGCCAACGAAAGACACCTTCCAGTAACTGATCTGCGTGGGCGCCGTCTGCTGCACCCAGTGCTCGCCGTCGGTTGTGTGCAGGATGATGCCTCGCGGCTTCGTTGGGTCAGGGGCGCCACCCTTCTTGGCGACAACCCATGCCACGCTGTTGTCCATACAGGTGATACCGCCCGGTGTGTAGCCTGTCAGTTCGGGTGGTGAGACATCTTTCGCCTCCGGAATCCCATTGGCGGACACGTGAACACGCCAGATTTTCCCACTTACGCTTCGGCCGTTCATCACGCCCCAGGCTTCGTCTGGACTGGTGGCGCAGACATCATCCAGGTGATCCCCGGCACCTACCAAAATGACTTCGGCCCACAGGTCGCCCCCGTTCACTGTCCGGTAAAAGGTTGCATTCTTGAGCTCGCTTACAGAACCCCAGACCGCCAACGGACTGAAGGCATGGACGGTCAGCGGACTGTCGCCATTCGGCAGGTACTCGGCCCGCCATGTGAGGCCGCCGTCCTGCGTGTGGACCACGGCACCCCCTATGGCGGCATCGGCGATCCAGACGTTCGTGCCTACCACATCCATCCGGTTCACCTGTGTGATGGGTGCTGTGGGATGGGGCACGACGTTCCAGGTGGCACCGCCGTCGGTTGTGTGCAGGATGATGCCGCCCAACGAGGCGGCCCAGGCTTCGTTGCGGCTAACCCCCTTCACTCCTTTGATCCCGCCCACGAGACCGGCCGGGATGGTCTGAGTGACCCAGGTAGCGCCGCCGTCGGTTGTGTGCAAGATATAGCCCCTCGTATCTGTAGATCCGCTGCCAATAGCTGCCCACGCAGTCTGATCGTCCACCGCGCTGATATCAACGCCTGCCAGGCCCGTCCATGCAGACCAGTCGCCCTGCACCTGCCAGGTCAGCCCACTATCGGCCGTGTGCACGATAACCGGCGTGGCGTTTGCATCCATGCCGATGGCCCAGCCCACGTACTGGGTGACCGGATTATCCTGGGGGACCAAATTATCATTTGCGCCACAACTAATGATCATAAAGATAAGCAGTATTACTACTAATGGAACGGCTTCTTTTTTCATAATTATTCTCCGTCTTTGATGTTATTTCCAATGAACGTTTGAGTATAGACAACGTTGACTTTTTCTTGATTTTCATTTTTTTTATATTCGTCCAACAGAGTAATAAGTGGAAAGCATTCCATCATATCAGACTGTATAGATGGAACAATTTTCCACTTATTGCAATTCTCCTTACCAAATCCAACTTATTGCAATATTAGATGGGCAAACATGGAAAATCAAACCATACTTCCACTCAAATTAGCAATTTTGAAAAAAATGTGCCTGATAATGATTTATCAGGCACTATGAATATCACGGCAAGGTAATCATTATCAAATGAAATCTTCGATAACTTCTTTTATTATCATATTATTGATTTCAGGAAGTACGCATTAATCGGATGAATACTTTTTTTGTTTCCCGATTCGGCTATCGGGAAAGCACATAGGTGGCCAGGGAAAAGTAAACAACAATGGTGCAAATGTCCGCAAGCGCAAGCGTCAGGGGGCCGGAAGCCACGCGGACGTCCAGGTGTGACCGGTGCAGGAGCGCCGGGATGCTCACCCCGAGAAAGCATGCCGTCATCAGCGATCCGAGAATGCCTCCCGCGATCACCATGCCCGCGCGCAGATCCCCTTTCCATAAAATGACGATGCACCCGACGATGACGGCGCAGGCCACCGCCAGAAGAAAAACGCGCGTCATCTCCCGTTTCAGCGCGGGCAGGTACCAGGCAGCGGAGGGGCTTTGGTGATGCATGAGGTGAACGGTAATGGCCATAGACTGCATGGACACGCTTTCTCCCAGGCCCAGAACCAGGGTTAGAAAGAAGGCCAGAATCAGGCTTTGGGCCAAGGTTGCCTGAAAAAAACCCACCAGAAGCGCGCAGGCCGTGCCGCTGGCGATGGTTGCCAGAAGCCAGGGAAAACGGCTGTGAAAAACGCCGAACGGCGAGCGGTCCTTCATTTCGGAAATACTCACACCCAGCGTATCGAAAATGCTGTGCACCTGCTCGCGTTCTTCCATGTCGAGCATTTCCTGCGTGAACACATTGATGTCGATCACGCCCCGCATCTTACGGTTGTGATCGACGACGGGAAAAGCCAGAAACTTGTAAAGAATGAAAAATTCCAGCGCTTCCATCAGGGTGGTGTTATCGGGAATTGTCATCACGTTGGTCGCCATGATCGATGCCACGGTTTCGTCGAGCGCGGAGGTCAGCAGTCGTCGTGTCTGGACCACGCCGACCAGATGGTCTTCGTCATCCACGACGTAAAAATAGAGGATGGTGCTTTGCGTGGTTGAAGATCGGATTTGCGCCAGTGCATCGCCAACGGAACTTTGCGCCCGCAGTGCCACAAAGTCATTTGCGGCATACTGCATGACGGGGTGATCGAGATCTGAACGTTGAACCGCTTCCATTTCCATGGTTATTGGCCCTTCTGTGACGGATGAACGGTAAGCCGGTTTTTAATGTTGTCGTCTGCGCCTTGGCACAATGATTTTCCTGGCCGTCGCTACTTTTCTGACATTTTTATTGCAAAACGATTTTGCATTGGATAAGTCTTTCAGTCAAGAAAAAAGACCCTGAAAAAAAACACAGGATGGTGATCATGAGGATTCACTGTTTTCAGCACGTCCCGTTTGAAACACTGGGTAATATTGAAGACTGGATTGCGCTTCGCGGGCACACCCTGTCCGTCACCCGCTTTTTTGCCGGGGATGCCCTGCCGAATCCGGAAGGCCTGGATTGCCTCATTGTGATGGGCGGTCCGATGGGCGCAGGCGATGATGCCATTTACCCCTGGCTGACAAACGAAAAGAAATTTATCCGGCAGGCCATTGACCGGGGGATGGACGTGCTGGGCATCTGTCTGGGCGCGCAGTTGATTGCCTATGTTCTGGGGGCAAAAGTTTATCCCAACACGCAAAAGGAAATCGGCTGGTTTCCGATTCGCCTGACCCGGGAAGGATTGGCTTCGCCGCTGCTCGCGGGGTTTCCGGAGGCATTGAATGTCTTTCACTGGCATGGAGATACGTTTGATCTGCCTGTCGGCGCGAAGCATCTGGCTTCCAGCGCCGCCTGCAAACACCAGGCCTTCAGTTACGGCCGCCATGTGCTTGCTTTGCAATTTCATCTGGATGTTCGTGCCGGAGATATTGCCGATTGGGTGAAAAACGGCGCGCATGAACTCCAGCCGGGACCTTTTGTCCAGACGGCCGATCAAATGCTGGCGAAGCACCACCCTTTTGATCAGGTTGCCGCTTTCATGCAGAAAATTCTCGGTGCCCTAGAAAAGTCCGGCTGATAAAAAAATGAATGGATAGAAAAGGATTGTCTGTTTTTCTCACAGTCCCGGATAGCCCAGAAGCACACGGGCTTTGCTGATGATGGCATACATCCAGCTGAGTTGTCCCTGAATATCCGACTCGTTGAGCGTGCAGACCACCAGCACGGTGGTTATGTCATAGGCGGGATCGTACCGCATGACCGTCACGTAACCCCGGTGTCCGCCGTTGTGCCCGTAACCAAGTCCCTGTGTAAAAGTCAGTCCCAATCCGTAGTTCTGATGGGCTTCTCCCGTGGGCAGGTAGCTTTTCATTTGGGACACATTGGCTGCATTGATACCTGCTTCCGCGCGCATCAGCCTGCGGATCCATGTGGCCAGATCGTGCAGGGAACTGATCCCGTTGCCTTCCGCAACGTGGCCGGACATATTGTCTTCGGTGGTCGGATAAAGCGTGTCTTCAAACCAGGTGAATCCGGGAAAGAAAGGTCCGGGAATCGTTGTTTCCGAGCCCAGTGACGGAAAGCTGGTTTCTGCAAGCCCCAGGGGAAGCAGAAATTTTTCTGAGATAAACTGCGCATAGCTTTGACCGGAAACCCGCTCGATGATTTTACCCAGGAGCACATATCCGGTGTTGCTGTACCAAAACTGCGCCTCCGGCAGATGATTGAACAGGGCGTTTAACGACACCACGCCGGCCATCTCGTTGAAGGTGAAGGTGTGGGCATCGTCCAGGTGTTCGCGGACGTAATCCATATAGCGCATGCCGGCATAGGGTTCGGATACGGTGTCGGGAATATCCTGGTTTGAAACGTCGAAAACGCCGGCGCGATGCTGAAGCAATTGACGGATTGTCATGTCGCTTTTGTAGGGGATGCTGAAAGCCGCCGTGTCGGGAAGATAGGGTTCCGTGCTGCCGGGTATCGGATCGGTCAGCCTGTCATCGATATCCAGCAGGCCCCTTTCGTGCAGCCACAAAATAGCGGCGGCTGTAAATGTTTTGGTCGTCGAGGCCGCACGAAACCTTGTGAAGGCGTTAACCGTATCATAGGGTGAAAAGCCGGTTGCCGAGAAATGCGTGTTGGCAGGGGTCACGATGTAGAGAGCCATCCCGCCGTCCCAGCCGGGGTAATTGGCGGCATAACTTTGCCTTTCGGCTTGAAGCATATCGATAATGCGCCACTGCGCCGCCTGATCGTCGCTGTATGTGCAACCCGTGAGCAAAGCCACAGCCAGAAGGCCCGCCGTAAAAAGCGCCCGTTTTGCGCTGCGGCCCGAAAAACAAAGAAGTCTCAACGTCAGGGATGCTGTAACCGCCGGGTGTCCGTCCATGGTTTATGTCTCACTTTGTTGCTGTCCCGTTTTGCCTCTTGTCTGTTTTAAAGCAACTGCCGGAAAATGTTTTCGCGAATTTTTTCATTTCGGAGGCGATTTCGGTGATTTCTCCGTAGTGCGTGAAGGCACGGATTCGTGTTTCCGCAATGCCGATGGAGAGGCCCATCACCGGAAACTGCGACGCTTTCCCCTGGCGGTCGAAGGATTTAATAAAGCCCTGTTTTATATCGGCGGGATCATACATGCCGGTAATCAGGCTGTCAAAAGCCTTGATGATGCCTGTGGCTGTCTCTTCGACCTGCGCCGCATCGATGATAAACACAAAATCGTCGCCGCCGATGTGGCCTACGAAACTGCCCTGCGGCTGCTGGCTTTTAACGACGCCCAGAATAATTCTGGCGGTCATTTTGATGACTTCATCGCCCCGGCTGAAACCGTAGCGGTCGTTGAACGGTTTGAAATAATCAAGATCGGCATAGCCGAACGCGAATTCTTTTTTGGCATCGATGCGTTCCTGTATTTCGCGGTTGATGGAAATATTGCCCGGCAGACGCGTCAGCGGGTTGATTTCCACATTGCGTTCAGAGCGCAGGATAGACAGATGGACACGGGCGGCGAAATCCGTTTCAAAATCGGCCCTGCGGACATAATCCTCCACCAGGAGATTTTTCCAGTCGTTAATTTCAAAATCTTCCGGCAGTATGGCCAACACCGGCAGAGGGTGAAACATCGGGTCGGACTTTAAATCGGTTAAAATGTTGATGCACAGGCGATCGTCGTCGGGGATGTTGATCACGATCAGGTTGGGAATGGCGTTGTAGATATAATCCAGCGCGGCTGGCATACTGTTGAAAGCGGCCACCTGATAGATATCTTTCAGGCTGCGGTTGATCGCGTTATTTAAGACCACATCCTGACAGACGACAACGATGGTTTTCATATCGGCAAGGGTTGCTTTCTTTGAATGTCAGGAGAGGTCTTCGGCGGATTCCATGTTGTCTTCCATCTCCTGAAGCACGTCTTTGATATCCGCATCGGACAGCTTGAGGAGCTCAAAGGCCATGAGATTGACTTCAGGCACAAAGTTTTCTCCGGCAAAGCCGATCCCCCGCGCGCGAACCAGCATGTCGGCCACATGCACGATTGCCGTTTCCATGGGGGCGTTTTTCGCCAGCGCGGGTCGATGATGATATTCGATGACTTCGATCAGGTTGCGCGGAAAACGCCATTTCTCGGCCAGCCAGCTGCCGACATCCGCGTGTGTGGCGCTAAACTGATTTTTTTCCGCTTCAAAGATGGAAATCTTTTTTTCGAGCGCTTCATTCATGGCTGCCTGGTATTCCTTCGAGAACTCCAGCGTCAGGATGACCTTGCCGATATCGTGCAGAAGCCCGGCCACGGAGACTTCCTCCGGTTCCTTCATGCCTTTCTTCTGGGCGATAATGCGAGACGCGATCGCGCAAGCCAGCGAATGTTCATACAGGCCGCTCATGGTTTTCTGCATCAGTTCAAAGACGGACACGCCCAGCAGCAGACCTTTGATGACGTTTAGCCCCAACAGCATGGTGGCGTGAGAGACGGAGGCGATGCGCCCCGGAAATCCGTAAATGGCGGAATTGACCATTTTTAAAACTTTGGTAGTCAGGGCCGGATCGTTGGAAATAAACGCGCTGATTTCCACAATGGTGATCCGCGGTTTTTCAATCACAGAGGAAAGTCTTTTCAAAACGGCCGGCACCGTCGGCAGCGTGCCGATGCTTTCCACTTTATGGCGCAGCACTTTGGGATCGATATTACTCATAGAGGCCTTCAATATGCTGTTTGACAATTTTTTTGATATTTTTCATATAGGGCTTGTCTTCCACCAGAGCGAACCGCTCGTCGAGTGCGGCCAGCGCTTCTTCTATAGACAGGGTCTGAACGGGCGGGCCGTCAATAAAGACGGAGGGAATTTCCATATCCTGAATTCTTTCAATCCAGGTTTCGGTCAGTTGGGTGCCCTCCCCGAGCATGACCATGCCGTTTTTCGCCATGACAGGTTTGGCCAGTGTCATGCCCGGTTCCAGTTGATTCACAGAAATTTTCGGCATATATCCAAACTTCCCGGTCGTTTTGCCCGTTGACGGACTTCCCGACCATTCATTGCTTCCCTGCCGCGTTTATTTAAGAAAAAGCAGGGTCGTTGATTTCCTGTTCGATCAGGTCCGGGTCCGGCGCGTTAAACTGCAAAAGCCTTTTGAGGTGATAAAACGAATCTTCATCCATGGACACAAAAGAAATAATGGTTTCTTTTCCGGAAGATCGCAGAACCCGGCCTTCGATGGTCAGGTTGATGTCCTGGTGCAGGCTCAGATGCACTTCGCACGGCTCCTGCGGAGAAAAAGGATGATCGCTTGCGACGCTGACGCCGGTCAGGCTGAGATTAAGGGTTTGTACCTTAATATCGCGGCCCTTGATCATGATCGTTAAATCAAAACCGACCGGTACCCTTGTTCTTTTTCTTCTTTCTTTAATCATGGTCCATCCTCGAAAGACGTGGAAAAAGGAAGATCCTTCAAACAACCCGGCCCCTTCGTAAGCCGTTGTCATATTTTCATAACTGGGTATTCAGGTCAAGCCTGATTTTTCCCAGATCCGGGAAAATGATTCTCTCTTGTTCCAGTCGGAAACCGATCAGCCGGATATGCAACCTCTCAAAATCCCCGGCGTAGCGGCAAACGGCATGGTCCGGAACAACCAAAATGGTTACCGGTGGCTCAGTCGCGTCAGACCCTATAATCAGTCTGGCCACCGCCGCGAGAATGCTTTGTTCTTTGCTATCGGCTGAAACGGCGAAAACATGAGATATTTTGTTCCCGGTCGGCTCCGCGATAAAAAGATCACGATTCGGATCGTTTCCCACTTTGAATTTCCATCGTTCCAGAAGCGAGGCCAGATGACCCACCACCAGATCCTGTTCGCACCGGGGGGATAAATCGTCTTTGGAAGGCGGCGACGACTCGCCCAGCAGTTCCTCCCGAAACGCGATTTCCGGGAAATCGAATTGCGTCTGAGATGATCTTTGAACCGCGGATTTCAGCTGATCGATTTTCCGGACAAACAAAGCGGCCTGCAGGGGGAAGCGGCTGGAATCGAGCCTGCCGATAACGGCAACCTGACTGATCAGGTCCGCGTCTTCCATCCAGGACCAGACACCGCGATACTGCTCCTCAAAAAACGATTTGCCGATCCCTTTTTTACCGCCGCCGATGACACCGCGGTGCACAGCGAAAACGTTGCCCAGGGGATCGCGGGCAAATGCGCCTCCGGTTCTTCGGTCGATGCCTGCCGCGGGAAAATTGATTTCGGCGGCAATCGGCAGGTGGCTTCCCGCCGGCGGTTTGCCGATGCCGAAGGCATTGGCGTAGCGGACCTGTTTTGCCGTTTGCGAAAAAAACCAGATGCCCGCCTTTTTGGACCACAAAACCCTGGCCGAAAAGCTTGCGCCCTGGTGTCCGAGCCTGACCGGAATTTTCTCATCCACCAACGGCTTGAAGCTCCTGACAAACCGCGCAGCGTATTTTTTGATCAGTTTTTCGTCCTCAACAACCCTGAGCATCTCAGTCCCCTTCAGCCTGCGGTCTTCGGTCCATTGCCTATTGCCTTTCTTATACTAATCCAGACGTTTTTTGAAGCGGGCAATTGCGCCGGCAAAGACGATACCCCCCAGGACAGTCAGCGCGAGCATCTGAGGCCAGAGCACCTCCAGACCGACGCCCTTGAGAAAGATGCCCCGGACGATGACGAGAAAGTACCTCAGCGGATTGAGATAGGTCAGCCACTGAATGATCGTTGGCATGTTGGCAATGGGAAAAACAAAACCGCTCAGCATAAAAAACGGCAGCATGAAGAAAAACATGGCCATCATGGCCTGCTGCTGCGTTGTGGAGATCGTCGAGATGAAAAGCCCGATGCCCAGGGTGCTCAGTAGAAAAAGGCAGGCGGTGAAAAAAAGCAAAGGGATGCTGCCGGCCAGCGGAATGTTAAACCAGAAAACCGCGACGATGATAACGCCTGTCAGTTGAATCAGGGAGATGATGATGTAGGGGATCGTTTTTCCCAGAATCATTTCGTAGGGCCGCACCGGCGTGACCAGAAGCTGCTCCATCGTGCCCGCCTCCTTTTCCCGGATGACGGCGATCGATGTCAGTTGCAGTGAAATCAGCATGATCACAAAGGCCGCGATGCCCGGCACAAAGAAATAACGGCTTTCGATATTGGGGTTGTACCAGGTGCGCATCCGCGCGTCGATACGACCGTAACGCATCTCCATCGGATAGAGCTCACGAAGGGTTTTTCGATTGAACGTGTCGATGATACTGGCGGTATAGGCCATCCGCATGGAGGCCATGTTACTCATAGAACCGTCCGCGAGAATCTGGATGGAAGCGGTTTTACCCGCGCGGATGCTCGCTGCGAAATCCGGATTGATTTTGACGGCCATATCGATCTTTCCTTTCAGCAGCAGATCGTCCAGCAGGCGCTCGTCTGTGACCCGATGCGTGATGGTAAAAATACCACTGCCGGTAAACGTATCCGCCAGTGTGCGGCTCTCCACGGTGCGGGAATGATCTGTGAGCGCCATCCGGATGTGGCTGATGTCGTAGTTGACGACATAGCCGAACACCAGCATTTGAATCAGCGGCGCGCCGATCAGCATGGCGCGGTTGCGGCGGTCCCGGAACAACTGGAGAAACTCTTTGCGGACGAGTTCGCGGATTCTCAAAAGGTTCACAGGCCTTCCCTCCTGAGCAGCAGATAGTTCGCCGCTGCTAAAAACGCGCCCATACCGGCCAAAACGGTGAGACTTGGCCACAGATAGGCCAGGCCCGTGTCGCGAAGGTAGACGCCCACCAGGATGTCAATGTAGTAACGCGCCGGAACGGCATAGGTGATCCACTGCAGCACCTGCGGCATATTGACGATGGGAAAAACAAAATTGGAAAGCAGCATTGAGGGGAGATAGGTAAACAGCAGCGCCCCCTGGTTGGCCATCAGCTGCGATTTGGTTATGGTGGAGATCAAAAGACCGAGGCAAAGCGCGCAAATCAGGTAAAGGGAGGTTGCCGCCAGCATCAGCCAGAAGTTGCCTTTCATCACGACGCCGAAGAGCGCTTGTCCCAGTAGCATGGCAAGAAGCACATCGGCAAACGCGATAAAAAAATAGGGGACGGCCTTGCCCAAAAGCAGCTCTCCTGCGGCAATCGGCATGGATTTGATTGTTTCCATCGTGCCTTCTTCATATTCCCGCGCGATGACGAGTGACGTGAGCATTGCACCCACGATCATGATGATGATGGCGATGATGCCCGGAATGATGAAGTTGCGGCTTTCCAGATCTTCGTTAAACCAGATGCGAATCCGTCCGTCCACAGGCGGTTGGATGGCTTCGAGACCCTGGCGGTTGAGAAAGTTAAACAGCAGATTGGCGTTGTAACGTTCCGTAAACGCCGTGAGATAGCTTCGGACGGCGCCTGCGAAAACCGGATCGCTGCCGTCGATGAGGATCTGCACCACGGCTTCGCGGTCCGCTCCGATATTAGCGGCAAAGCCGGGGGCGATGATGACGGCGACGGATGCGCGGTCGCGGTCGAGCCATTCGTTGACCGAATCGGTGGAATCCAGGTTTGCCAGCAGATTGAAATACGAGGATGCGGAAAGCTTTTCAATAAAGGCCCGGCTCGCAGGCGAGCGGTCGTAATCGACGACAACGGTGCGAACGTGGTCCACATCCAGGCTCAGCGCGTAGCCGAACATGATGATCAGAAAAAGCGGGATGGCAAAGGCCAGGTAGAGGCTGCGATAGTCACGGATAATATGATAGAACTCCTTGCGGATGATGGCCGAAAGGCGCGTAAGGTTCATGGCGCGCTCCTTGTCATCAGCTTGATAAACGCGTCGTTGAGATCCGCATCAGGTTTTCCGGGGCAGGCGGAGGCAATGATTTCAGGGGGTGTCCCAGACGCGACGATGCGACCCGCGTTAATCATCACGATGCGTTCGCAGAAACGCGCCTCATCCATATAGTGCGTGGTGACAAACACCGTGATGCCGTCGGCGGCGATCTGTCGGATGAAGGCCCAGAAATGCCCGCGCGTGATCGGATCAACGCCGGATGTCGGCTCATCGAGAAAAAGAATCTGCGGTTCATGCAAAAGCGCGCAGCCCAGCGCGAGTCGCTGGCGCCATCCCGGCGGCAGTTCGCCCGTGATGCGGTTTCGGACATCGTTTAAGCGCGTGAGGTTTAACACCCAGTCCATGCGGTCCGCCCACTTATTTTGTGGGACGCTGTACACGCCCAGATAGAAACGAATGTTTTCATAGGGGGTTAAATCTTCATACAGGGAAAACTTCTGCGACATGTAACCAATGGCGTGTTTGACCTCTTCGGGCCGTGAAACAATATCATAGCCCGCCACATGCGCCGTGCCGGCGGTCGGCTTCAAAATGCCGCACAGCATCCGGATGGTCGTGGATTTTCCCGACCCGTTCGCGCCCAGAAAACCGAATATTTCGCCTTTTCGCACACGAAAGGATATTTTGTTCACCGCGACGAAATCGCCGAACTTTTTTTCCAGATCGCAGACGGCAACGGCGTCAGAGGCCGAA
>JAWOJC010000212.1:0-3571 GCA_046484315.1 Smithellaceae bacterium
CCTTGCTGGTCCGCCGCCTGTTCGGCCGCGCCACCCCGCGTGCCGGCCGCAGCAACTCCCGGCTTCAGCACCTGCCGGCCATGCTGGGAGCGTTGTTCATCTTCGTACTCGGGGCGGCGCTGCTCTTCAATCCGGTGCTATGAAACGCCGGATCTGCAGCCACTCGCCCCCGTTTGACCAAACGCAACGGACCGCATGATGCTGCTGCCCATTATCCAAAACCTCACTGCCAAACAAGCCAACACCTACGGGCTTGTCCTGGCATCAGCCGGAATTTTCCACCAAACCCGAACCGAAGGCACCGGCTGGCAAATCTGGGTCGACGAGAGCGATGAAAAAGAGGCCCTGTTTCACATCCGTCAATATGAAGCGGAAAACCGGAAACCGCTGCAAGATAAGGTCAAATCCGCCGCCCCGAAGATTCAATTTACAGACAGCGTGATCGTTGCACTGTTTTTGATGGCGATCCATGTGGCCGTCAGCGACAACCTGAACACCTTCGTCGAACGCTATGGCGCATCCGCCTCCAAAATCATGGCCGGCGAAGTGTATCGCAACGCGACCGCGCTGCTGCTCCATGCGGACGCCGTGCATTTGGTCGGCAACATGGCGGGCATCATCCTCTTTGGTGCCGTGGTCTGCACCGTCAACGGATTTGGCGCCGGCTGGCTGATGATATTGCTCACCGGACTCTTCGGCAATTACCTCAATGCCAGCTTGCATCAAGCCCACCACATGGCCATCGGTGCATCCACCGCCGTATTCGGAGCCGTGGGGCTACTGGCCGCTGCCCAGTTCTGGCGCAAGATCCAGCAGCCGGGCGAACGCTACAAAGCCTGGGTGCCCCTCGGCGGCGGCATGGCCCTGATGGCAATGCTGGGCACCGGCGCGGGCCGCGTGGACGTTACCGCCCACCTCTTCGGATTCGCCTGCGGGCTTGGCATCCAAATCCTCTATCAAACCATTTTGCGGATTCGCCACATGCAGGAACTGCATTACCGCCACCAAGTCATCTGCCTGGTCATGGCAATGCTTATCCTGGGGTTGTCCTGTGTCTGGCCCGTGGCCAGCTTGCGCCAGATGATGGGTTTGCCTGTCTCTTATCGGGACGGCGGGGATCATGCCGCCACAGTGCACCGCGTAGGACGGATAAAACCAAATGCAACTTTAAGTGGGTAAAAAATCACAAAACAACTAAGATGGCATGTGTTTGCGGTTTGGTATGGATCTGTTAGGGATGCCGCCGCTGTCACGGAATTGAAAAGGAGAAAAAGAACATGAGCGAAATCAGAATGACCGCCGAGGTGCGGACCGACTTCGATTGTGAAGCGACCGGACTCCCCGCCGAGCGTTGGGCGGAAGCCGTTTTCAAGATCCAGGAGGAAGAGATTGTCCTGGAGGTCAGTGTCGAGAAGGATATCATCGTCGCCATCATGGTGGACGAGGCCACGGCCTGGAAGGGAACGCTCACCGGCCTCAGACAACTGATCAAGGACGCTAACAGCGGGGCCGCCGCAAAGGGTGGATGATCCGAGGTTCCGTGACCATGCGCCGATTGAGAAAAAAGGTCACGATGGTTTCCTCGGTTGTGGTGCAGTGCTTGATAATAGGATATAGTTCTTATAAATTGTGATAAAACAGGTCAATAAAAGAAAGCAACTGAATGAAACATATCCCGAAGAGGATTCTGGTTCCGGGCGCCGGTTTCAGGTGGGTCGGCGCGGCACGGTTAGCGGTCGTTTTTTTTGGTTTCCTGGCTTGTTTTGCACCCCACGCGGCGCTGGCATCTGACCGGACAGCGGGTCTATTATCCACGCCCCTCGAGGCAAGCGCGTTTCAACGGCTTACGATGGAAGCGGAACGTTCCGAATATTTGCGCGCATTAACGCAATATCCAGCCAAACGGCTGACGGTTCAATTGCAGGCCATCGGTGAGACGGTGCAAAAGCGGCCGATGGAAGCGCTTCTGGTGCAGGCCCGCGATCCGCAAGAGGACGCCAGTGGTGTGCCTTTGCGCGTTTTGTTGCTGGGGGGCCAGCACGGCAACGAAGTTTCCGGTTCCGAGGCGCTTTTGATTTTTGCCCGGCAATGGCTCACCAGGGTGGAAACGGATGGTTCGCCTTTTGCCATGACGCTTCTGATTGTTCCGGCGGTCAACCCGGACGGCATTGCCAACAAGCGGCGGGTCAATGCCCAGGGTGTCAATTTGAGCACCGACTATGGCCTTTTGCAGGCGCCGGAGAGCACGGCCATCAATAGATTGCTCGTTGAATTCCAGCCGCATGTGGTACTGGATATTCACGAATCCGCTTTGCTGAAAAAGAAAACGCTTGGCGCCGAGGGGTGGTTGACGGACTTCGAAGCCCAGTTCGAATATGCCAACAACCCGAATGTGAATGGGGATCTGAAAACATTCACCTCTGATGTCCTGCTGCCGGCGATATTGAAAAACGTCGAGTCGAAGGGGCTTGCGGCCCACCGCTATTTCGGGGAGATCACGCGGACGGACCAGGTCGTTCAGCACGGGGGTCTGTCCGCTCACAATTTTCGCAACAAGGCGGGCATCCACGGTGCGGTTTCATTTTTATTGGAGAATCGGCTGGACCCGTCCATCGGCGTGTATCCGACACCGCGCAACATCCGGGAGCGGGTCGAAAAACAATTGCTTGCCATCGATGCATTTCTTTCCGTTTGCCAGGCGCATGCCGGACAAATTGTGGCTTTGACGGAAAGTGCCCGCAATTCCGGCGCGCAAGAATCGCGCAAGGTGTTCCTGCAGCCTGAATATGGCATCTTGCCGGCACAGCCCACCATCGATATCGCCCTGCGTCGCCTGGAGAGCAATGAAAAGGTGATGCATCGGTTCAGATACCGGGGTGAGATCATTGCCGGGCCGGTTTCCATGGCGCCGAAACGCTATGTGTTCATGTCGCATATCGGATTTTTCAGGCAATGGCTGGTAAAACAAGGGATTCCGTTTGCGGAGGGTGCAAGTCCGGAACAAGCGCCTTACGTCACGGCAGAGGTGAACAGCGTCAACGGCCGGTTCTTGCCGTTGTTTTTGGAGCCAGCCTCCGCATCCTCAATTCTCGGGCGTTTGCCGTTCGACACGGAAGATTTAAAGGTGCTCCCCGACCATCGATGACCGAACACGATCCGGCCGAAGCACCGTCCCCCAAGACGCCTTGATAAAAATCGCCCGGACCCCATAGCGTGCGGCGCCCAAATTCAGCAAACGGCTATCAACCTTGTTAGGGAATGGAACTTTTTATGCGTTTTGAATATCAACGGACCCAGCGCTTCTTTGCTCAGATCGCTGAGGGTTTCGAGGAACCCGCTTCGGCGGAGCTGTCGGTTCTGGGGGCCACCGGAATCGACCCGGCTTTCCGCGGGCTCAATTTTTCCGCGGACGCGGCGGCGCTCTACCGCATCAACTATCAGGCCCGTCTGGTGTCACGGGTGCTGGCACCCCTGGTGGTGTTTCGCTGCAAGGACCGTGACGGGTTATACCGGGCTGCACACGGGGTGGATTGGCCCGCTTTTTTCTCTGTGGATCAGACCTTTGCGGTGC
>JAWOJC010000219.1:0-5083 GCA_046484315.1 Smithellaceae bacterium
CCGTATAGTTCGGTTCTTTTCCCTGTACACTTAAGCGGGCAAGGGCCGAAAGATAGAGGTCTTTATCCGTTGGCGCCTTGTTGAACATACCGTTTGACAAGACAGGTGCGATCTGGCCTTTGGTTTCCGGATTTTTCAGATCGGCCCGCGCGCAGCCGAAAAGAAGCAAAACGCCCATCAGGAAATAAAAAATCCGGTTTGTTCTCATGAGTTGTATTCCAGTTCCAGTTTTCTTTGTTCAATTTGCGGATGCATACTTTTGTGCTTTTCCGCATCCAGTTCCGTGACATAATTGCTGCCCGGTAGCGTTTTGGCAAACTCCTTCAAATCCGCTGCGATTTTACCCATTTCGAGCGGATCGGCAAAACGGGTTCCGTCGTCCGTGACAATGGCGGCGCTCACCGTAATTAATGGAAATTTTTGAACAATGCCCTGACGATCTCTGCCGATGTAATAACCGTTATTTGCATCCTCAACTGTATAAAACTTGCGAATGCTCTCTTCAAAATCCGCCACCAGTCGCCGGCAGATTTCTTCAACGCCCTCGACATTGCCAACCACAACATAGTCATCCCCGCCGATATGGCCGATGAAGATATCGGTGGACTGTGTTTCCGTTATATAGGCTTTGAGCATGTTGGCCACTTCCTTAATCACTTCGCTGCCCCAGGCATATCCATACTTATCGGCAAAGGGTTTGAAATTATCAAGGTCCACCTGACACAATGAAAATATTTTTTTATGTCCCAAAAGCGTTTTGATCCGGTTTTCGATGGCGAGATTCCCCGGCAACCCGGTCAGCGGGCTGGCGTCCAGATTCAGCTCTTCGAGTTCTTTGAGTCGTTCAGTCATGTCGGCAAAGGATCTGGCCAGCGCGCCGATTTCGTCATCGCGCCTTGCTTCGATGCGATGATCCAGATTGCCCCTGGCGATCATTTCCGCTGCCTTCTGCAATTGCTGCAGCGGTTTGGAAATGTTTCTTGTAATCAGCAGGGCCAGAGAAACCCCCAGCACCAGACTCAAAATCGCCAAGGCCAGCGTGATGTTGACCGCGTCACGGCCCTGCCTGGCAATCAGGCTCATTTTTTCGGTAATCGACTGATCCGTGTGGATCTGCACGGTGCGCAGACGCTTCGCGATCTCATCAATCGCGTCGCCGGCAACAGACTCGGACAGCGCCTGCGCTTCTGGCAGCTGATCGTTCTGGACCAGGGCCACTTCTTCTGTAAAGGTATCATGGAGACGTTGATGGAGCTGAAGGATTTCGGCGAATGTTCTCTTTGTTTTGGAATCCAGGCTAAGGGCGCGGATCTGCCCCAGCGTCTCTTGAAACTCACGACTGCGCTGCAGAAAAATCTGTTCAATCAGGGGGTCTTTCAGAATGAGGAAGCGCTTTTCCGCGCTTTCCTGCGCCAGCAGGGCGTCTGTCAGTTTTTTGGACTGCTCCATAACCGCAAAATTGCGGTGGGTGATATCATAGGCGACCTGGTGAAGTTTTTGAAGACTGTATAATGCGTAAGCGCCGGCGAGCACCGTCAGGAGCGCCATAAAAAGGTATCCGAACAACAATTTGCGGCTGATGGTCAGCTTCATCGGTTTAAGTCCAGTAGTTCCGGTCTTTCCCAAGCAAATCACGCGAAAAACAGGTGACTTATGAAGTAGCATAACCCACCGGCCGCGTAAAGAACAAAGTCTTTTTCTCCTTTAATTTTTGATGTTGCGCTTTCATGAAAGCTCCTTGCCACAAACTCAAAGTTTTGTTAAACTTCGATCCGTGCGCAAACGGATGGAACATTTCGCAGGCGCGGCGCCACAAAAACTGTTAAGACACTAACGATCAAGACGAAATGCATCTGCCGGGAAAGGGAGACCAGGACATGATTTACGATGAAGAATTTGAAACCCTGCCGCGCGAAGCCTTAAAGGCTCTGCAAATCAAAAGGCTCCAGCAGGTTTTGCAACGCGTTTACCATACCATCGGTTTTTACAAAAAAAGCATGTCCGCGGCCAATATCACGCCGGAGGAGATCGCTTCTCTCAACGATTTACAAAGGCTTCCCTTTGTAACCCGGGAGGATTTGCGCAACAATTATCCTTTCGGCCTGTTTGCCGTTCCCATGAGCAACGTCGTTCGCCTGCACGCGTCATCCGGCACTTCCGGCCGTTCATCCGTTTTCGGATACACCCGGCGCGACATTGATACTTGGACCCATCTGACCGCCCGTTCGCTCGTTGCCGCAGGTCTGACCAAAAACGACATCGTCCACAACGCCTTCAGCTACGGCCTGCTGCCGGGAGGTCTCGGCCTGCATTACGGCATCGAAAAAATCGGGGCCAGCGTCATCCCCATGTCCGACGGGAATACGAAACGCCAGGTAACACTTCTGCGGGATTTCGGCCCCACCGCTTTATGCGCCACCCCGTCTTACGCCCTGCATCTGGCCGAGGAAGGCCGCGCAATGGGCATGGACATGCGCTCTCTGCAGTTGCGCGTCGGCCTTTTCGGGGCGGAGCTCTGGAGCGATGCCACCCGCGACGCCATTGAAAACGCTTTCGACATCAAAGCGCTCAATATTTTCGGCCTGTCGGAAATGATGGGCCCGGGAATCGCCTCCGAGTGCCTGGAAGGCCGCTTCGGCATGCATATCTTTGAAGATCATTTCATCGTCGAAACCATCAATCCTGAAACCGGACAGGTGCTGCCCGAAGGCGAAGAAGGTGAGCTGGTTTTCACCAGCCTGACCAAGGAAGCTTTTCCGCTCATCCGTTACCGTTCCGGCGACATTTCCCGTCTGATTCTGGAACCGTGCCGATGCGGCCGCACCCATGTCCGCATGGAACGGGTTCTCAAGCGCAGCGACGACATGCTGACGATTCGCGGCATCAACATCTTCCCGTCACAGGTGGAAGCCATTCTCCAGGACATTGAAGGCGTTGAATCGGACTACCGGCTCATCCTCGATAAGGTCGGGGCGCTGGACGCAGTTGAACTGCATGTGGAAGTAGGCGAAAAATATTTCAGTGAATCGGGCGGCGTGAAAGAACTGCAATCCATTGAAAAAAGAATCGTGAAGGATATGAAAGATTACCTGAGCATCTCGCCGCGCGTGAAACTGGTCGCCCCGCAGACGCTGAAGGAAAAAGGCAAGAAAGTCATCGACAAACGCACTATCTAATGAAGTGGAGGCATTGCATATGAAGGTCGAACAAATCTCTGTTTTTCTGGAAAATAAACCCGGATCGCTCGAACACGCCACACGCGTTCTAAAAGACAATCAAATCAACATCCGCACCCTGTCGCTGGCGGAGACGGCGGATTTCGGTATTTTACGCCTGATCGTCAACGATGTTGAAAAAGCCAATCAGGTCCTCAAAGATGCAGGCTTCCGGGTCAGTAAAACCATTGTCGTCGCCGTTGAAGTGCCGGATCAGCCGGGCGGCCTCCACAGCATCATGGCGGTTTTAAACAACGAAGGCATCAACGCAGAATACCTTTACGCTTTCGTTGAAAAAAGCGGGCAGAACGCCGTCATCATCTTCCGCTTTGATGCCCCGGAAAAAGCCATCGAGGTGCTTACCGCGCATAAATTCACCGTCGTGCCCGGAGCGAAACTCTACAAGTTTTAGGACATGCAACTGCTTCTTAAGGTGCTCATCAGTCTCGCAATTATTCTCGCGGCGACGGGAATCGCAAAGCGGTTTCCTTCGCTTGCGGGACTTATTGCGGTCATGCCGATCACCGGCGCGCTGGTTTTGGTCTGGGTCTTTCTGGAAAACAAAGGAAATTCCGAAATCATGCAGGCTTTTGCCAAAGGCGCGCTCTGGGGGATTATTCCCAGTGTTTTATTTTTTCTCGTCGCGCTGGTCTGCTTTAAAAAGGACGTGCCGCTGGCAGGCGTCTTAATCGCAAGCTTCGGAATTTGGCTTGCGGCCGCCGCCATGCATCAATGGCTGACGCGCTGAGGGCTCCGTCGTCTAATCCTTCAGGGGTTTTCCGCATTCCTTACAGGTTCCGTCAGGACCGATGACGCCGATGCAGGCCCCGTCGCTGCACAACACTCTGCTGTCCCAATCATCGTCAGATGGATTTTCATCGGACATTCCCGCATCGGTTTCCTTTGCGACAACCTCCCGGACGCTTGTTTGACCATGACCTTCAGGCAGATCGCCTTCGTAGGCTTTCTGGCATTCCTTGCATTTTCCGTCGGGGCCGATCACGCCAATACAGGATTCATCGCTGCAAAGAATTCTTTTTTCCCAGTCTTCATGTTCGTCAAAGATGATTTCGGTCATTGTGATCTCCAAATTTTATTGATCCAGCTTCTTATGCTGGCTTTCAGAAAATGTCAAATTGTACCCACAGCCGGTTGCTTGTGTAGCAGAAAAGCCCGCCTTATTTCTACCCTTTTATACAGGCCAGCGCTTTGAGGCGCGCTACTTTTTTCGCAATGCCGGCATCATGCATGACCGCAACGACATCATTGAGATTTTTATAAGCTTCGGGCATTTCTTCACCCAGCGTGCCTTTGCTGCCGGCCATCACCAGCACTCCGCGTTCGGCCATTTCCCCGGCAATCGACCGGCCCCGGCTGTTTTTAATGGCCTGCGTTCGACTCATGACGCGGCCTGCGCCATGGCAGGCGCTGCCAAAAGTGTCGGACATAGCCTTTTTTTGACCGGCCAGAACATACGAGCCGGCGCCCATGTCGCCGGGAATCAGAACCGGCTGACCAACGCTTTTATAGCACGCCGGTATGGCTTCGTGGCCTGAGGGATAAGCGCGCGTCGCGCCTTTGCGGTGAACGCAGAGTTTTCTTTCGACGCCATTCACGCTGAACGTTTCGATTTTGGCAATGTTATGGCAGACATCATAAACCAGACGCGCGCCCAGCTCGCGAGGCGCGATCCGGAGCGTTTTTTCAAAAACCTCGCGCGTCAGGTGCATCAGAATTTGCCGGTTTGCCCAGGCGTAATTGGCCCCGCAGCTCATGGCGGCCAGATAATTGCGGCCGCGTTGCGAGGACAGATATGTACAGGCCAGTTGCCGGTCCGGCAAAGCAATGCCTGTTTCGGCCTGATGTTT
>JAWOJC010000012.1:0-15449 GCA_046484315.1 Smithellaceae bacterium
CACCGGGACGATACCGATTTCATCGAGAAACGACGCCATTGACGCGACAAAATCCGCCTCGCCGTATATGACGGCGCGCCTGCCGGCAACCGTTTTGTGGCCGTCAATGTAGGCGTCGATGAGCCTGCCTCTTTGTTTTTCGTATCGCTTTGGCAAAGGCTCGCAGGAGAGCTCTGCAAGCGCCTGGAAAAACGCATCACAAAGCCGGATGCCGATGGGAATGCCAATGGTTACGGCCGGCACGCCGAAGGCGCCCGCCAGATAAGACGCGGCCGTCTTCCCCGCGCCTAGTCCCACGCCCAACTGAAGCGTCGCTTTGGCCCGCCCCATCTCGCGTATGGCCGACACCTTCGTCCCGCCTGGGGAGAGCTTCTGATAGTCCTGCCAGGATTCTCCGTCGAGGGTTTCTGAATAATCGGGCAGCATCGTGCACGCTATTTCAAAGTCCTCAAAAATATCTTTCAGATGACGCAAATCCGCGGCGGATAAAAAACCGGGCAGCAGATTGATCGTTTCGTTTTTGGGGCCTCCCCGGGCCAGCGCCGTTACCGTCTGGCAAACCGCTTCCGTGAATCCGTCCATATGCGTACCCCGGTAGCTGGGCGTTTTCGCGTTGATCAGCGCGGGAGTGGTTTCTTCCGGATGGCTTGCCTGATACTGATGCAGATAGCTTGCAACATCATCACCGATGGTTTCGGACAAACAGGTGGAGGCCACGCCGATGGCCGCAGGCTGATACTGACGGATCAGATTATCCAATGCGATGCGCAGATTATCCGCGCCGCCGAAAATGGCCGTCGTTTCGCTGAAATTTGACGAGGCAATATCCATCGGCTCACGAAAATGGCTGATCACATAGCGGCGGATATACGTCGCGCAGCCCTGCGAGCCGTGAATCAGCGGCACACAGCCTTCAATGCCCCGAAACACCAGGCTTGCGCCAAGCGGCGCACATAGCTTGCAGGCATTGCGGGTTGAGACAAAGGCGGGGGCCGCTTTTTTAATCGTTGACCGCTTTGCGCCATGGGCTTGCATGGTTTTCCTCCTTCAGTCCCACGCGATTTTGTCGCGCGGGAGAAAATCGCCACACCGGGCTCAACATGGAGTCATGCACTTCCCGGCAGAAATTAAGCATCCCCGCAAAACCAGCCAGCGCTTCTTTGCGTTCGTGGTTGTGGTCGCAAAAGGCCACGCCCATTTTATACGCGATGGGACGCTCCTTGACGCCGCCAATGAGCAGATCCACATTTTTCTCCGCCATGAATCTGGACAGCTCGAGCGGATTGGTGTCATCCACAATAATCGTTCCTTCGTCGCAAATTTCTTCGAGGTAATCGTAGTCTTCGCGGTTGCCGGTTTGCGATCCAACAATTGCCGTCTGAATGCCCAGGTGTCTGAGTGCTTTCACCAGCGAAAAAGCCTTAAACGACCCGCCCACATAAATGGCGGCTTTTTTCCCTTCAAGATCCCGACGGTACGCCTCTACTTCAGGATAAATGCGGTTCACTTCCCCGCGCACCAGGTCTTCCGCTTTCTTTAGAATAGCCGGATCGTCGAAGTGCTTTGCGACGCTGTAGAGGGCTTCGGCTGTGTCTTCGATGCCGAAATAGGACACGCGCGCGAAAGGGATGCCGAAATCCTGTTTCATTTTCTGGGCCAGATAGGTCATCGAGCCGGAGCATTGCACCACGTTCATGGCCGCCTGATGCGCGCGGCGGATTTCATCCACGCGGCCATCACCGGTCATGCACGACACTACCTCCACACCCATCCGCCGGTAGTAATCCTTGATGATCCAGGTTTCACCCGCCAGATTAAAGTCGCCCAGAATGTTGATGCTGTGCGGATTTGCGGCATTCGCTTGATCCGTGCCGATGAGCGTGAAGAGCGCCTCGCAGGCCGCCTTGTAGCCGTCTTTTTTTGTTCCCCGGAAGCCTTCCGAATGAACGGGAATCACATCGATGCCCTGTTCGGCCGCCACACGGCGACACACCGCCTGGATATCGTCGCCGATAAGGCCGATGATGCAGGTCGCGTAAACAAACGCCGCTTTGGGCCGGTAGGCCGCGATCAGTTCCGTCAAAGCGGCGTAAAGTTTTTTCTCGCCGCCGTAAATAACCTCCTCTTCGCGCAGATCGGTCGAAAAGCTTAAGCGATGAAGCTCGGGGCCCGAAGACAGCGAACCGCGAATATCCCAGGTGTAGGCCGCGCAGCCTACCGGGCCGTGAATCAGATGCAGGGCGTCGGCAATGGGATAGAGCACGACGCGCGATCCGCAAAAGACGCACGCCCGCTGACTGACTGAACCCGCAAGCGATGCTTTGTCGCAGGCAATCGCTTGTACGTCGTCGCTTTTCACCATCACCTGATCTTTCCTGCCATCGAGTATTTCAATCATTGTTCATCACCAAGGTTGTCGTATACCTGCTAACTCTGTCATTCCCGCGGAAGCGGGAATGACAGCTTAATTTCTTCCGCTGTAATTTCCCTCTTTTGCTTGTGCCCTTCAGGGTACAAAGAGGGGTTAGGGGATATTTTAAAATCCCCCTCGATCCCCCTTTACAAAGGGGGAAGAAAAACAAACCGCTTCGCCTACCCGGAATGGCGACTTTTGCTTCCCCTCCCCTTGTGGGAGGGGATTGAGGGGAGGGGGGGCTAAACATTTCACCCTCCCCCTGCCCCTCCCACAAGGGGAGGGGTGCAATTTACATGACCAGCTCAAAACTTTCCTCTGGAGCGTCGCGGTCCTGACGATCCAGCAGGGTATTTAAAATCTTCTCCATCAGGCGCAGCGCGCCCCGGTAGCCCACTTGCGGAAAGTACTGATGACCGACGCGGTCGTATATCGGGAAGCCCATCCGGATAAGCGGAATGTCTTCGTCGCGGGCAATGTACTTCGCGTAAGTGTTGCCGAAGATCAGATCCGGCTTGCCGCTTTTAATGAGCTGATGAAAATAAAACATGTCCGCGCCGGGTCCGGATTTCACGATGGCACCCTCGCCGGTCATTGTCCGGATACGCTCATCGAACTTCGCGCCCGCGGGCGTCTGCGTCACCACATACTTAATTTTCATATCCATATCCGTCAGAAACTGCGCAAGCGCCACCAACTGATCGGGATCTCCCACCAGCGCGGCACTCCTGCCGTAGAAATACTGATGCATGTCGGTGAGCACATCGAGGGCCTGGCCCCGCTCCACCATCAGCGCGTCGGGAACACTGACGCCCGCCGTTTTTCGAAGCGCGTCCACAAACGCGTCTGTGGCCGTGATGCCGATCGGCAGGTCGAGCGCCTCAAAAGGCACGCCGCATTTTGTATCGAGCAGCTTGGCTGCCGCAAGCGACGCGGTGCGGCCCAGCGCCAGCGTGCGCGCACTGTCTCCGGCGCTTTGAATCTGCGCCACCGTGGCGCCGCCTTTGGGATACATGTGGAAACGGCCGTCCATTGGGGCATTGACCACTTCAGAGGTATCCGGAAATAAAACGCCTTTGATACCCATCAAAGACAGAATCCGCTTGATTTCCGCCATGTCCGAAGGCTCTACGAATCCGGGAAGCACATTAATCTGTGCGGTTCGCTTTCCGGTGGATTCGGCCAAATACTGCACCATCCCGTGCGTCATGTTGGCAAAGCCGGTGACGTGCGATCCCTTGAAGCTGGGCGTGTTGGTATGGATCACGCGCTTGCCTGCGGGAATTTTCCCGTCGGAAAGCGCCTTGTTGATAATCTGACCCAGATCGTCGCCAATGACTTCCGACAGGCAGGTGGTGTGCACGGCGACCACATCGGGATTGTAAATCGTAAAGATGTTGTTGATCGCCTCAATAAGGTTGGCCTGGCCGCCGAACACGGACGCGCCTTCGGTAAACGAGCTGGTGGTTGCCATCACCGGATCTTTGTAATGCCTTGTCAGCGCGCTGCGATGGTACGAACAGCAGCCCTGCGAGCCGTGGCTGTGCGGCAGGCAGCCGTGAATGCCCAGCGCCGCGTAAAGCGCGCCCACGGGCTGGCAGGTTTTGGCCGGGTTGACGGTCAGGGCCGAGCGGTCCGTGATCGTTTCAGGGGTATGTCGAAGCAGCATAATGTTTCTCCTTTAAGAATCTTTAACGGTTGACGGCATAGCTTCCCGCAAGCTGGGGATTTTTCTGCCAGGGCGCGCGCACCAGGCCGAAGACTTTCGAATTGACCATCCGGTCGATCTCGCGGTAAAAGTTAATCGCGCCCTTGAAGCCTGCATACGGGCCGCTGTAGTCATAACTATGGAGCTGCTTGAGCGGAATGCCGGCTTTCTGAACGACATATTTTTCCTTGATGCCCGCGCAGAAAATGTCCGGTTTGTATTTTTCCATCAGCACTTCCATTTCATGGTGATTGAGATCGTCAATGACCAGATCGCCTTTTTTCATGTCGGGCATCATGCCAGGATAGTTCGCAAAACCGATGCCGTCTTGTTCCTCCAGCGCTTTGAGTTCGGCTTCCGACTTGCGCAGCCGATAGCGATCGGGGTCCGCCTCCACATGCAGCTCTTCGATGTTGCGCGTGTCGGCATCGATCACAATGTCGGGAATAACCCTTCGCCCTTCATAGTCATCGCGATGCGCGAACTCGTAACCCGCGGAAATGGTCTTCATGCCGATTTCCGCGAAGAGCTCCTGATAGTGGTGGGCTCGCGACCCGCCGACAAACAGCATGGCCGTCTTACCCTGGCAGCGCGCCTTCACCTCGTCGCGCACTTTCGCCACATCGGGCATTTCATCGGTAATCACTTTTTCCACCCGTGCGATCAGTTCGGCATTGGCGAAATAGGCGGCAATTTTGCGAAGCGATTTGGCTGTGGCTTCCGCCCCGATGAAATTGATCTTGAACCAGGGAATACCGTATTTCTTCTCCATCATCTCCGCCATGTAGTTGATCGAGCGGTGGCACATCACGACATTGAGATCGACCGTGTGGGAGCTGGCAAACTCGTCATACTCCGAATTGCCGCTGAAGGTGGAGTGGACCGTAAAACCGCACAAGTCGGTGATCCGCTCGATTTCAAACGCATCCCCGCCGATATTGTATTCACCCAGGATGTTAAGGCGGAAGTCGCCGGCCTTGTAATTTTCAATCTGCCCGACCACATCAGTGAAGACCTTGTTGTTCGCAATATGATGGCCGGCGGACTGGCTTACGCCCTTGTAGCCCTCGCAACTGAATCCGAAGATATTGACCTCCGGGTATTTCGCTTCCATCTCGCGGGCGACGGCATGCACGTCGTCGCCGATCAATCCCACAGGACAGGTGGAAAAGATGCCGATGGCCCTGGGGTGAAATAAATGAATTGCTTCCTCAATGGCTTTTTTGAGCTTCTTTTCTCCGCCGAAGATAATTTCCTCCTCCTGCATATCCGTGGACATGCAATAGGTCATGAAATTGGGGTCCTGATCGGTTTTCGGACGGGTCTGATTGCGCCTGGTAAGCCAGGCGTAAAAAGAGCAGCCGATGGGGCCGTGGACAATCTGCAAAATGTCGCGCGTCGGCCCCAGCACCACGCCCTTGCAGCCCGCGTAGGCGCAGCCGCGCATGGTGAGGATGCCGGGAATCGTCCGCGTGTTGGCAAAAATTTCAGGCACCGTGTTTTCCTGATCAACGGTATTGATGACAATTTGTTTGGCCCGTTTGCGGGCCACCTTGGCCGGATATTTCTTCAGAATCTGCTCTCGCACTTCCTCGGCCGTGGCAGCGGCATCTTTAGCCATATTGCTTTTTGGCGACATGATCTTTCTCCTTTCTATGCTTCGTCGAGCGCGTCGTTGCCCGTTTCGCCCGTGCGGACGCGAATCGCGTCGGCAACCGGCATGACAAAAATCTTTCCGTCGCCGGGTTTGCCCGTCTGATTGATATCGATGATGACCGAAACCGTCTGCTCTGTCAGATTATCCGGCACGATAATCGAAATCATTCTTTTGGGAATGAGCCGCTGCGTATTGCCCAACTGCGAAATGGCTTCTTCGTAGCCCTGCTCCGCGCCTTTCAAAAGCTGGATATCCACCAGGCCCTTGCCCCGCCCCAGGCAGTCGCGCGCGTGCATCGATGAAATACCTGCTTCCACCAGGGCTTTCTTTGTTGCATTGATTTTATTCATGCGGATAACGGCCATCACCTCTTTCATGGCTACACCTCCCTGACGCCGGAGCTGACCGTGTAAACCTCATCCACCGGTGAGACGAAAATCTTGCCGTCACCATAAGCGCCCTTATCACCCGTGCGGGCGGCAGCCATGATGATGCCTACCACCAGTTCTTTTTCCGCGTCTGGAATGACGGTGATCAATAATTCTTTGGGCAGTTCGTCATACGTGATGTCACCGATTTTAATGCCGCGCTGCTTGCCGCGCCCCGATACATTCATCTTGGTCACGGCCGGAAAACCTTCCGCCATCAGCCGCTCCAATACGGCGTCCACTCTCTCCGGCCTGACGATGGCTCGAATCATTAACATGCTGATATCCTCCTTGTTCTTTCTTAATTATTCATTTACGCGTTCATAACCTTTGCCGGTCCTTACTGGTCCATGCCGAACTTGATTAGCAGCGCCTCCAGCTCCTCCGTCGAAATCGGCTTTGGAATTACGAACATCTGATTCTGATCAATCGCCTTTGCGAGCGTGCGGTATTCATCCGCCTGATTGGCTTGCTGCTCGAAATCGATTACCGTCTTGCGGTTGATTTCGGCGCGCTGCACAACATTGTCTCGCGGAACAATGTGAATCATCTGCGTCCCCAGCTTTTCCGCCAGTGCGAAAATCAAATCCTCTTCATGATCCACCTTGCGGCTGTTGCAGATCAGCCCGCCCAGCCGCACGCCGCCCGCTTCGGCAAATTTCACAATGCCTTTGCAGATGTTGTTGGCCGCGTACATCGCCATCATCTCGCCGGAGACAACGATGTAAATTTCTTTGGCTTTGCCGTCGCGAATGGGCATGGCAAAACCGCCGCAAACAACATCACCCAGAACGTCATAGAAAACATAGTCCAGACCAATGGAATCGGAATAGGCCCCCAACTGTTCAAGCAGATTGATGGAGGTGATGATGCCGCGCCCCGCGCAGCCGACGCCCGGTTCCGGTCCGCCGGACTCCACACAGCGCGTTCCCTTAAAGCCGAGTTTCACCACATCGTCGAGATCCAGGTCTTCGCCGGATTCGCGAAGCGTATCGAGCACCGTCCGCTGGGACAGACCACCCAGAATCAGTCGGGTTGAATCCGCCTTGGGATCGCAGCCGACGATCATGATTTGTTTTCCCATTTCAGCCAGCGCGGCCACCGTGTTTTGCGTGGTGGTGGATTTGCCGATGCCGCCTTTTCCGTAGATTGCTATTTTTCTCATCGCTTTTCTCCTGTCGCGGAATTTCGTTATTTGTCTCCCTATAGATCAAGAGCCGTGCCAGCGACCCAACTGCGGACGGAGAAATTTAAAATCCATCGCGAATACAGGCAGATGGAAGCGCTAGTGCAAGCGGGTCAGAGATTAATTGCGTATGCAAAAAAGATGAAATACCTACCGGATGGTAGGATATCGAGAGGCATCCTTCAAAAAGGTAGGGATGCGGATCAACGCAACAGAGACCATAAATTGATCATTGACACACCCTATCGGTCTGAATATACTGCGCGCCCCTGTACAAAATGGTTTGTTATGATAACAAACACAGGAATTTCACTTTTACTAAGGATGGTAAACTATGAAACTGCTCAAAACACGCCTCATCGTTGTAACGTTTGCTTTTTTCTCTCTTGTCGCCCCGGTTTATGCGTCGGAAATTGTCATCGGATTTTCCGGTCCTTTGAGCGGTCCTGCCGCTGAATACGGCCAGGATTGCGTCAACGGTATTGATATGGCCATCAAGGAAATCAATGCCGCAGGCGGTGTGACAGCGGACGGGCAAAAATTTAAGTTTAGGCTTGTGCGGATGGACGACAAGGCCATGCCCAACCTAGCCGTCGCCAACGCACGGGAACTGCTGGATCAAACGGCGCTGGCCATCTTCAACCCGGTTTCCTTCACCAGCGAGGCCATCCTCAAAATCAATGAGGAAGAATGCGGCGAATTCATCTTGATGAGCTATACCAGCTCCCCCAAACTCACTCAGTTAAAGAACAATCTGCTGATTATGCTGGCACCCGTGATGACGGCCAATGTGCAGGTATTTGCCGAAATGGCCTGGCAGCGGGGATGGCGTAAAGGGGCAATTCTTGTGACCTTCGGCGGGTACGGCGATGAATGGCGTCAGATGTTCAGATCCTACTGGGAAAAAATCGGCGGACGGATTACAGTGGATATGCCGGCAAACTACTACACAGCCACGGATTTTACGCCCCAACTCAAAACCGTCATTGATTCCAATCCCGACTTCATGCTGATCGGCGGTCCGTCCGGAACCACAGCCCTGGTCATCGAACAGGCGCGCAAGATGGGATTCAAGGGTGGGTTTCTGCTGGTTGACCAGGCCAAGATGGACGAAATCGCCAAAATGCTGGATGGAACCCGACTGATGGAAGACACGATTGGAAGCGCGAATGTGGACAGCATTCCCGTTCCGTTCATTAAGCAATTTGAAAACAGATACGCCGCGGCCTACAAGCGCGGTAACACCTGGGAAGCCATGATGCATTACACGGCCATGCGCGCCCTGGCCAGAGCGATTGAAGCCGCCGGCACGCAGGATAATGTCTACGCCGTAAGGCATGCCGTATCAAAGGCGATGCCGATGTTGGGCGACAAATTCCCCGTCGAGTTTCACGGGGTCACTAAGGCTGGTCGCATCCTGATCACCACAGCAGTCCAGACCGTGAAAAACGGCAAGTTCACGCCGGCTGATCTCTATCTTTGGTGGGTGGTCACTAAGGAGGACATCGCGGAAGTCAACAAGTTCGGAAAATACCATAACATGCTGCTTCAACCGCTGAAGCTTAAAATCGGCGCCATTGATTGATCCCGGCCCGGCCTTCGCGATGATAAGGTAACCGGCATACGGACAGTTAACGCCGTCCGTATGCCGGTTACTGTTTACATCACCCTCATCTTTGCCATAAGAACGTGGTGTTTTTCTGCCCCATGCCCTGCCGTCCTCGTTTTTTACCCGGATGTCAAATGTCGAGCCCGGCGGGGCGGGGGGCAGACCGGCTTGAGGGAAGTGCCGTCATCTACCGAAATCATCCATCACTTCGGCAGTCACAAGCTGTGTGATCTGCGAGAGAGGCTGTGATAGTTATGCAAGCGAAAATATGGAACGCATCCCCGATTTATCGAACCATCAAACCGCAGCCGGGCGTATATTTTTCCCCATATACAGCTAAATGCCCGGCCCCATGGCATAGTGTTTCGCGGGCAATCCTTTGGCCAGCATGTTTGGCGGAACATCTCTGGTAATCAGGGCGCATGCGCCAATAACCGCACCGTCGCCTATTTTGTGAGAAAGAATGGTAGCCCGTATGCCTACAAAAACATCATTGCCGATCACAGCACCGCCTTCGGTCCCCACACGGGGACACATATGCACGAAATCCCCGACGATCATATTATGTCCAATACCGGCATAATCATCTGCCGTAAAAAAATCGCCAATGACGGCGCCTGACTGGATATTGACGTATTTCATCATGATGGCGCCTTCCCCGATTTTTGCCCGTTTGCTTATCGTCACCGTCGGGTGAATAACACTCGTAAATTTCGCGCCCAGTTTTTTTGCCATTTCAACCATTTTGCGCCTCCAAACGGGACGTCCAACCGCGGCGACCAGATGAATTTCATTCAAGTCATATTCCCGCAGACAAGAAATATCCCCTAAAACAGGAATATCCGTATCGTGAATCAATTTCCCCTTATCCCTGTCGGCGCCTTCGTAAACAAAACCGACGGGCGATATATCTTCTCCTGTAAGCTTATTGATCGCGTCAATATTATCCAGAACTTCAAGCGCGAACCCTCCGGCTCCCAACAAAATGACCTGCTTCATTCACCCCTCCCCCGAATAAACGAATTGATTGATATGGACGCACAGGACGTCCGGTTTTTTGAAATTAAAAAGCGCTTAGAATGCACATCCACGGCATTTTCTGCAAACACTGCTTATCGATTCCACCGCTGATGCGCAAAACGCGCTCTGCGGATCTTCGAACTGGCTGAATGCACGGTTAAAGGACAAAATTGTTACCGGTGTAAAGGCCTATTATGAAATAGATTACAAAATATCTTAAAAGTTATTTTTGAAGCAACGTACGATATAATTAAATGAGGGATTAGACATATCGCAATTATAATGATTCCGGAACCAAAAAGGAAAATATAAGGGACGCATGTCAAGTACCAATAGAAAAGCGGAACCGCTGCGCCGCGCCCACTTCCACCAAACTCAACAACATTTTGTTCATAGATTACCCCGATCAGCAGGAAAACAATCAAAAAAATAACTTTTTCCGGCCACGACATGGTGAGTGGGGTAATTTGAAAAATATTTTTTTTGTCTTCGCTCATTTCAAAAAAGTTCAGCTCGGTTATCAAAGGGACCATATGGAACCCTCATAAATACCAAGTTGCTCAAGGGTGATGACCTGAGTCGCAAACGAACGACGAAAATGCCCCCTGTCTTTCTCCCTCTGCCTGATGAAGCATGGGGCGGGAAAGACAGCCTCTCCTACTTCAGGTACGAACAACAATAATCCGCAAGGCTTTTAACCTTTAACTTGAATTTTGCCTGTGCCGGCACTTCGAACGTTTCTCCGGCGCTGATCGAAAGCCACTGTGTGTGGCCGGGCAACAAAACATCCAGGTTGCCTGCGAGAATTTCCATGATTTCCTTTTCCGCCGTGCCGAACTCATAATCACCGGGAGCCATGATGCCCAGTGTTTTTTTGGAACCGTCCGGGAAAATGATCGTGCGGCTGGTGACCTTGCCGTCAAAATAGACATTTGCTTTTTTGGTGATGGTTACATTTTTGAATTCCGACATTATTGATATCCTTTCAAGGCCGATTAGAACGCGGTGGACTTAACCAATGTCCTGCTTCCGTGACGCTTTTGTTAAATTACATCTATACAATCCGAATACCGGTTTCCAGATTTTTTTGACGAAATAATCGCTGTCGTTGAAATCTTCCGGTAGGCAGGGCAGTAGACAGCGAAAAATATCTTCTTTGTCATTTCTATTCCGGTTTATTTTCACCTCTTCTACTTTTTTAAAAAATATAAGGACTTACTGGCGAAGTCCATGAAATATATCGCAAAAGGATTAATTATTATCTGATCTTTTTTCAACGTCAATCGATCGCAAATAGTTGACCAATACCCGATTGCCAAAGCGTCTGGCGATATCCAGAGCGGTTCTCCCGTCCTTGTTGACGGCATGAATATCCGCCCCCACGGATACCAGGTATTGCACGCCCTCCAAATAGTTTGAATAGGCAAACCAGTGAAGCGGCGTGTTGCCGTCATGGCTGCGCGCGTTAACGTCAGCGCCTGCGGCGATAAGCAGCCTGGCTACCGGCACGTCCTGAAAAAAAAGAGGGGTCATGCCGGCCTGTTTGTCGGGCAGGTTGACGTTTGCGCCTTGCGTGATAAGGAATTTGACCAAAGCCGTGCCTTTGGCAAGATGCAGTGCGCTCTCGCCGATTTCGTTCTGCACGTTGATATCGATGCCCTGGGCAAGGGCGGCTTTTACTTTCTGAAGCGAACCGTTTCGCGCCGCAGCGAGAAACTGATCCGGCGTGATCATGTCCTGATGAGCGCGGTCTTTACTGCCGGACGAAAAACTGCGGCTATCGTCTGCGGCCTGTGCGGATAAAGGAGACGAATACAGTACGAAGACCACAATAAGGCAAAACGTGCAATGTCTGATGTTGGCCATGATCAACCCCTCATGAAGTCTGTGGGATAAAATATTTTGGAAATATGTCGCTTTCTTTTAGCACAAATCGCCTGCGGATAAAATCGATTCTGTTTGGGTCGGGAAATACTTGTCCTTTTTATTGCGTGTTGAATGATGTAATTATCCTTCAGAAACGAACCAACGGGATGGCGGGGGAAAGTATGACGACGCTTTTCTTGATTTCGGCCGGCGCTGCACTGGGCGCAATGGCGATGCTACTGCTGTTTAAAGATTGTTTTCAAGGCTATGGCAGCACCATGGGCGGTGAGATGTTCGCGGGTCTTTTATGGATCGGCGCGGCTGTCTGCCTGGCGGCGGGTGTTTATTCGGCAAGCGGCGCGGCAATCATTGCGGCCGCTGTGTCTTTTGCGGTGTTGCTTCTGATCTGGGCGCCTTGCCGATGGCTGGTTGTCCGGCTGGGATCAAAGTATGGAAAGCCTGCGCCCCGGAAGGAAGCGTCCGGTTTTGCCGGACATATCCGGCGCGAAAGGGAGCTGCGCAAAAAATAGATGGATCTTTCTTCTTGATGCCTGTCGTGCTTTGCTTGCCTGCAGGATGTCTATGCGGCCCGTGTTTAATATGGGGTTCAATATCCCGTCCAGTTTTAAATGAAACGGTCAAGATATTGCCTATACGAACAGACTTCTGCTCCTCACGCCTTAAGCCCTGCGATCAGATCAATCATCTTCGGCACAATCTCCTTGGCTGTCTTCCCCACTTCCAGTGTCGGCCCCACACACGAGGGGCAACCGTAAACACACGGGCATTTTTCAATCAGGCTTCTGGCGGCGGCAAGCAGTTTGGGATGTTCGCGGTAAAGGAGCTCTGAAAAGCCGATGCCGCCAGGATACGAATCGAAGATAAAAATGGTCGGATCGAACTCGTCGATGCGCGGGCCTTCGGGACCGCTGACCGTTTGCGGCCGCCCGTTGGCATAAGAGGTAATCACGCGGCCGGTCTTTCCCTGGCTGACAAACCATTCGCCGGACTTATCCCCCAGCGACCGGTCAATATCATGCGTGTCGGCCATCAAAAACATGGCCGACAGATGCTGCAGCGTGTAGGCCAGCGCCGAAAGCCCGTCAATAATTTCGGCGGGTGTGAAATCGAGCGATTGCAACCGGTCACGCGGAATCGTAAACCAGTAGCTGGTCGTGTGCATGTCTTTTTCCGGCAGATTGACATCGCCGTAGCCCAGATTTTCAGACGTGTAGAACTTAATCTTCTTGTAGCCCACCACCTTGCGCACGACCTGCACTTCGCCGTGTTCGACAATCGCGCCGCTCGTGCGGGTATTTTCAAACGAATCGATTACGCGCACATTGGTGTAGGTCATGGCGTCGGTGTAATAGTCCGAATCCACTTTGCGGACGTAGGCCTTCTTTCGCTCCAGATCAAGTTTGTCCACATGGTACTGTTCGGAAGCCAGCATATAGATGGCTTCATCATGCACGGCGGTAAAGGCGCTGTCCCAATCCACTTCGGCAATCACCTTGTGGTTGCCCGCGTCGGTGGTGTCCACCACCACGACATTTTCCGGGTTGATGGCGCGCAGGCTGACTTCGTCGGCCGGATAGCTTTCCGCCGCCCAGTGCCAGCGATCGTTCGTTCGGTGCAGAACGCCCTTTTCTTCGAGATACAGTAAAAACTCTTCCAGATTTTCGCCGCCGAATTTCTCGCCTTTTTCAAACGGCAACTCGAATGCCGCGCTTTTGATGTGGTGGAGCAATATGAGCAGGTTGTCAGGATTGATGCGGCAATGCTCGGGCGAGAGCGCAAAGAAATAATCCGGATTTTCCATGATGAACTGGTCGAGCGGATTGCTCCTGGCAATCAGAATCGCCAGCGACTGCCCCGCGCGCCTGCCTGCGCGTCCCGCCTGCTGCCAGGTGCTGGCGATGGAGCCGGGGTAACCGGCCATGATGCAGGCCTCCAGATTGCCGATATCGATGCCCAATTCCAGCGCATTGGTGCTGATAACGCCCATCACCGCACGCGAACGCAGGCCGCTTTCAATTTCGCGCCGCAGGTTCGGCAGATACCCGCCGCGGTAGCCGGTTACAAAATGATCGTCTTTCGGTTTGGTTTTCACGAATTTGTCCTTGAGATATTTCGTGAGCACCTCGACGTTTAAGCGGCTGGTGGCAAATACAATGGTCTGAATGTGGTTATCGATCAAGTCGGTGGCAAACTTGCGCGCGGGCGTCATGGCGCTTTGGCGAATACCCAGCTCTCGGTTGACGATGGGCGGGTTATACAGCACAAAGGTTTTCGCCGCCGTGGGCGCGCCGCTTTTGTCCAGGAGCGCCACAGGACGTTCCAGAATTTTCTCCGCGTGCTCGCGCGGATTGGCGACCGTGGCCGAGCAGCAGATAAACACGGGATTGGCGCCGTAGAAACGACAGATGCGAATCAGCCTGCGGATGACGTTGGCAAAGTGCGACCCGAAGATGCCGCGATAGATATGCAGCTCGTCGATGACGACATATTTGAGGTTCACGAAAAGCTTTTGCCATTTGGTGTGGTGCGGCAAAATGCCCGCGTGCAGCATGTCGGGATTCGTGACGACGATGTGCCCCTGGCGGCGGATGGCGCGGCGCGCGTCATCGGGCGTGTCTCCGTCGTAGGTGAAGGTTTTAATGTCGGCCTGTAAGTCGGTAATCAGGCTGTGCGCCTCATGCATCTGGTCCTGGGCCAGCGCCTTGGTGGGAAACAGATACAGCGCGCGGGTTTCCGGCTCGTCAAGAATGCGTTGCATCACCGGCAGGTTGTAGCAAAGCGTCTTGCCGCTGGCGGTAGGCGTGACCAGCACCACGTCCTGACCGTTGCGGATAAAGCGCACGGCCTGGGCCTGATGCCGATATAATTTTTCCATCCCGCGTTTTTGCAAAACGTCGCACAGGCGGGGATTCACCCAATCGGGGTATCCCTCCCAGTCGCCCTCTTTTGCGGGCAGGTCAATCACCGCCGCCGCATTGGCCGTAAAACTTTTATTTTTCCTGAGCCTTACGACCCATTCCTCCAGTGTCAGTCTGGCCATAATTCTTCTTTCCTTTTTCGTTCGGGTCCGCATTATAGACCAATCGCCAAATATCACAACCGCGAATTATATTTAGTCATTGCAATCATCATATCATTGGTTTAGACATAACCAACTCTAAAGCATGAAGGAAACAGACCGATGGCCCTTTTTACGATTGATCCGAAAAAATGTAAACGCGACTGCATCTGCGCGGCCGTCTGTCCGGGAAATATTATCACGCAACCGACCCAAAAGGATTTTCCGACACCCGTCGCAGGCGCGGAGGAATTCTGTATTGACTGTGGCCATTGCGTGGCCAGCTGCCCGCATGACGCGCTGACGCTTAATTCCATGCCGTTTGCCGACTGCCCCGTGATCGACCGCGACCGCCTGCCGGACGCGGACTCGGCTCGTCTGTTTTTGCAGGCCCGGCGCTCCATGCGCTGCTACAAGAGCAAAACCGTCCCGAACCGTGTGCTTCAGGACCTGATCGACACGGCGCGCTTCGCGCCCACAGGC
>JAWOJC010000034.1:0-5846 GCA_046484315.1 Smithellaceae bacterium
CTGGACCCGCCCGAGGCAAAAATCTATTCCCGCCTCGGCTTCAAAAAAAAGACCACGCAAATTTCCAACGCGCAGCTTCAGCAGACGCGGCAGCATATTTTGCAAGCCGCCTCCCTCATTGCTCTTCGGGGATCATTTTCACGACTTCCCCTTCGTGACAATAACGGGTTAACCGTTCGTCTAGACGATCGGTTAACCTTCGAAAGCGAAAAGCTTGCCTCCTTTTTACGAAACTGCCACGAAGCCGTGCTGATGGGCTCCACCGCAGGCGGCGCAATCATGGACGCCATCCGGGAAAAAACCGGCGCAGGCGATCTGGCGGCCGCCGTCGTCTATGACGCGACAGCCAGTGAAATGGCCGATGCCGCCCTGGACTGGATGATGGATTACATAAACCGGCAGTTGCGGCGTGAAGGCAAAACACTTCGGCCACGACGCTTTTCCGCGGGTTACGCCGATTTCGCGCTCGCCAATCAAATTCAAATCTGCCGGGAAATTCAGATGGACCGGATCGGCGTGACGCTCACGTCCAGCTTTATCCTACTGCCCGAAAAATCCGTCACGGCCGTATGCGGCATTCCCGGATAACCGATTTTAATGATTGATTTTCTAATCAGAACGTTTTAGTTTTGGTGCCTATGCCGACCGGAAAGAAAAAATCACAGGTCAATAAAGAATTGACGAGCTCGCTCAAGCGCCTCAGCGATGCCGAATCCATCATCAATCGGGGTCCCGTCATTTACTGCATCTGGCGATTGAACCAAGACGCGCCCATTGAGTACGTCTCCGGCAACATCTCCCAATGGGGGTACGAACCGGACGATTTTGCCACCAGCCGCCTGACCTGGCGCGATATTGTCCACCCGGATGATTATGAACGCCTGAAATCGGAAATCCTCGATCATCTGAAGCAGAAGACAAAAGTATTTAATCAGGAATACCGGATACTGGACAGCCGGGGAGAGATCCACTGGGTCGAAGACCAGACCGTATGCATTGCCGACCATGAGGGGAAAATCACCCACGCCCAGGGGTCCATCATGGATGTGACCGATAAGTACCAGGCACAGGATGCCAGGCGGAAGACACAAAAGATCTATCAGACCATTTTTGAGAATACGGGAACGGGCCTGGCCATTTCGGATATCCACAGAAACATCCTGATGGTCAATGAAAAAATGGAGGAGATCACCGGTTTCAAAAGGGAAGAGATCTTCGGAGAAAAAGGACGATGGGAGTATTATATTGACCCTGCCGATCTGGAAAGACTCACAGGCTACCACCTTCTTCGCCTGACCGATCCCGCCTCGGCCCCCGGTCACTATGAATGCCGGATTAAAACCAAAAGCGGTGAGATGAAAAACGTGATTGTGACGTCGGAATTAATTCCCGACACCCGGCATTCTCTGGTGTCCATGCTGGATATTTCCGACTTGAAAAAAGCGGAAGCCCGAATCCAGCAATCCGAACAACGACTGCAGGAACTGCTGGCCAAATCATCGGATGTCATTGTCGTCCTGGACGAAAATGGCGTCATGCAATATGTGTCGCCCTCTATTCGTGCCGTTTTGCAATACGATCAGGAAGCGCTCATCGGCCGTCGCGCGATAGAGCTGGTTCATCCGGACGATCTCACAATCGCCGGCAAGGCCCTCCAGGAGGTCATCGCACGGAAAAACAAAGGCATTGCCACCGAGTTTCGATTTCGCAGGGCCGACGGCCACTGGATCTACCTCGAAGGGCTGGGCAACAACTGCATGGACAATCCGGCCATCGGCGGCATCATCATCACCGTGCGCGACATCTCGGAACGCAAGCGCCTGGAGACGCAGCTTCTTCACTCGCAAAAAATGGAAGCCATCGGCCGACTGGCAGGCGGCATTGCCCACGACTTCAACAATATTCTCATGGGCATTCAGGGCTACATCTCCCTGCTGCTTTTGAAGATCGACACCATTCATCCTGATTTTGAAAAAATGATCAACATCCAGACCCTGGTGCAAAGCGGCGCGGATCTGACCGGTAAACTCCTGGGATTCGCCCGTGGCGGACGTTTCGAGCTCAAAGCAACGGATATCAATACCCTCATCGCCAAAACCGTCAATCTGTTCGGCCGGACAAAAAAAGATATCGCCGTCCATCAGAAGTATGAAGAATCCCTCTGGACGGCGGAAGTGGACCGCGTGCAAATCGAGCAGGTCATCCTCAACCTGTTCGTCAATGCCTGGCAGGCCATGCCGCAAGGCGGCGACATGTTCGTCCAAACGGAAAATGTCACGCTGGCCCGTCAGGACCGCGTTAAAAACATCAAGGCCGGCCGCTATGTTAAAATATCCGTCAGCGACACAGGCGTGGGCATGGATGAAGAAACCAGGCGTCAGATTTTCGAGCCCTTCTTCACCACCAAGCAAAAGGGGCGCGGCATCGGTCTGGGGCTCGCCTCGGCCTACGGCATCATCCGGGACCATAAAGGCGGCATCGATGTGACAAGCGCCTCCGGACAGGGCACAAAGTTCGACCTGTATCTGCCCGCGTCGGACAAGCCCGTACCCAAAGAGGCCTTCGCGTCCAGGACCATATTCAAGGGCACCGAGACCATTTTACTGATAGATGATGAAGACGCCATTCTTGATGTGTGCAAGGACATCCTGATCAGCCTGGGATATAAAATCCACACCGCCCCCGGAGGCGCTTGCGCCGCCGAGATTTATGCCGGACACGCCCACGAAATCGATCTGATCATTTTAGACATGATCATGCCCGGCATGAGCGGCACGCAAACCTTTGAGGAACTCAGACGCATCAACCCGAAAGCCAGAATCATTTTATCCACCGGTTACAGCGGAACAGAGCAGGCCCGGCAGCTCATGAAAAACGGCTGTCAGGGGCTGATTCAAAAACCTTTCCGCATTGAAGAGCTTTCCCGGAAAATCCGGGAGGTTCTGGACCGCTAACCCCCTTTTTTGAGGAATTCTTTATGCGCGAGGATATCAAAAAACTGATCGCCGACAACAAGGTCTGCGTTTTGGCAACCGTTTCCGAAGGCCGGCCCCATTGCTCTTTGATGTCTTACGCCCATGCGGACGACTGCCGCGAAATCTACATGGTGACGCAAAAGGGCACAAAAAAATACGCCAACTTAAAGCAGAATCGCTGCGTCAGTCTTTTAATCGACTCCAGAAAAAAGGAAGAAGAAGGCCGGACCCGGGCGCTGACCGTCACGGGTTTTTTTGAAGAAGACCTGACGGAAAACCAAAAGCTTCAGATCCGGCAAAACCTGCTGGCGCGTCATCCGGACCTTACAACTTTTTTTAACGACGCGAACGCCGAGATTATCTTGGTCAAAGTCAGCGCCCTGCAACTTTTAGACGGTCTGACGGACGCGTATTTTGAGGAGATCACCTGAAACGGGGGCGAAGCTCCCGTAAGGTCGGGCACCGGGTCAGAGCGTATTTTCCCCTTGACAGCAAAACGTTCCTGAGACAAGGTGCTCAAAATTCAAACGCATCCATCAGGTTTTTTAGCATCGGCATATTCCGGCAAACAACAACCAGAAGCGGCAAGGAAAGGACATATTATGAAAAAAGAGGATTATATACTGTTTAGCGGCGGCGCCCAGGGCGCGGAGGCTGAATTCGGCGCCAATGCCGAACTGCACGGCATCGACGAAGTCAATTACACCTTTGAAGGGCACACCATCGTCCGCCACCGGGGTCTGCGCGTGCTGAACCACGAAGAGCTGAAAAACGGCGATGTGTCGCTGGAATACATCTCACGGCTGATGAACCGACGCTACACCGACAACGTGACCTTCCGCAAAATTTTACAGACCATCTGGTATCAAATCAACAACGGCCAGGAAGTCTTCATCATCGGTGAGATCCTGCCGGACAAAACTGTCAAGGGCGGCACCGGCTGGGGCGCGGAATTCAGCAAGCTCTGCAACAAGCCCCTGCATGTTTTCGATCAGAAGCAAAACGCCTGGTTCACCTGGAACCGGCTGGACTGGGTGAAACGCGACAAAGGCGACGAACCGGTTATCACCAGCACACATTTCGCCGGCGGTGGCACACGTTTTCTGGATGAAAACGGCAAAAAAGCCATCCAGGCCCTGTTTCAAAAAACATTCGCCTAACCTCCCCGACAAACATAAATTGCAAAAGGCGGTTGAGTTCGTACATCAACCGCTTTTTTTGTTAAGCTTCTCCCAACTTTTCCCGTAAGCACCCGAAAAAACGGACCTGCTGAACCTCTTGACAGCCATAGCGGGTTTTGCTACCGCTTAGATCAAATATAATCATCAAGGAGGGGATATGTCTGATTCGTCGAAGTATCAAAACGTTTACGAGCAGTCCGTCAACCAGCCTGAAATCTTCTGGGGCAACGCGGCGGAAGCGATCCACTGGACAAAAGCCTGGGACCGGGTTTTAGACGACAGCCGCAAACCCTTCTACCGATGGTTTGTTGGCGGCGAGCTCAACACCTGCTACAACGCTTTGGACTACCAGATTGAATCAGGCCGAAAAGACCAGGCCGCCATCATCTACGACAGCCCAGTAACCGGCACCGTCCGCAAAATCACCTATGGCGAGCTGCTCGATGCCGTCGCCACCTTTGCCGGCGCCCTGACCGGCCTGGGCGTGAAAAAAGGTGACACCGTCATCATCTACATGCCCATGATTCCGGAAGCCGTGGTCTCCATGCTGGCCTGCGCGCGCATCGGCGCGGTGCATTCCGTCGTTTTCGGCGGATTCGCCCCCAACGAACTGGCCATCCGCATTGACGACGCCAAACCCAAGGTGATGATCTCCGCCTCCTGCGGCATCGAAGGCAAGAAAGTTCTGCCCTACAAACCCCTTCTGGACGAAGCCATTCAAATTGCCTCACACAAACCGCAAAAATGCGTCATCTACCAGCGCCCCCAGGTGGAAGCCTTGCTGATCCCCGGCCGCGATCTGGACTGGAACGATCTTGTGGCAGGCGCCGTGGCCGTCCCCTGCGTTTCCGTGGCCGCAACCGACCCGCTCTACATCCTGTACACCTCCGGCACCACCGGCAAGCCCAAAGGCGTCATGCGGGACAACGGCGGACACGCCGTGGCCCTCAAATGGTCCATGAAACATGTCTACGACATCAAACCCGGCGAAGTCTTCTGGGCCGCCTCCGACGTCGGCTGGGTGGTGGGGCATTCCTACATCGTTTACGCGCCGCTGCTTTACGGCTGCACCACCATTTTGTATGAAGGCAAGCCCGTGGGCACCCCCGATCCCGGGGCTTTCTGGCGGGTTATCTCCCAGCATGGCGTCTCCATCCTGTTTACCGCGCCCACCGCTTTCCGCGCCATCAAGAAAGAAGACCCCCGGGGCGATTATCTGAAAAAATACAATATCGCCTGCCTGCGATACCTGTTTCTGGCCGGTGAGCGTCTTGATCCCGACACCTACCACTGGGCCGCCGATATGCTCGGGATTCCCGTGATCGATCATTGGTGGCAGACGGAAACCGGATGGCCGATTGCCGCCAACTGCATGGGCATTGAACCCTTTCCCATCAAACCCGGCTCGCCGACCAAGCCGGTTCCCGGTTACAATGTGCAGATTCTGGATATGGACGGCAACCCTCTGCCCAACGGCGAGGAAGGCGTTGTGGTGATTCAACTGCCTCTGCCGCCCGGCTGCCTGCCCAGCCTGTGGCAGGACGACAAACGCTACCTGGAATACGTCACGGAAAGACCCGGTTATTACGTCACAGGCGACGGTGGGCGTTTTGATACGGACGGCTCTCTGTATATCATGGGACGCATCAACGATGTCATCAACGTGGCTGGGCATCGTCTTCCCACAGGC
>JAWOJC010000055.1:0-8049 GCA_046484315.1 Smithellaceae bacterium
CCGCCTGGGACAGCAGGCCTACCTGGCCGCCGCCGCCGCCGGATGGGGGGCTTGCGGCATCGGCGCCATCTATGACCGGGAAGCGGCGGATCTGCTGGACCTGGCGGTGAACGGCACCCTCCTCTACCTGGTTGGCGTCGGCTCCGTCAAAACGCGTTGATGTCCGGCCGCATCTATGTCATTCTTTTGATTGCCGGGCTGCCCAACGTCCGTCCCTGGATTGCACCGTTGATCCGTTCGCACCCGCTTAGCATGGAGAATGGTCCATGTCGATCGACCTCAAGATTTTTTCCGGCAGCGCCAACCCCCAACTGGCCCAGTCAATCTGCCACGCGCTGGGCCTCGGCCTCAGCCAGCTGGAAATATCCCGCTTTTCCAACGACAACCTGTTTGTCCAGATCCTGGAGAATGTGCGCGAAAAGGATGTGTTCATCGTCCAGCCCTTCACCGCGCCGGTGAGTGACACCATCATGGAGCTGTTTATCGTCCTGGATGCGCTCAGAAGCGCGTCAGCCCGACGGATTACGGCGGTGATTCCTTATTTTTCCTATGCCCGCTCGGACAAGAAGGACGCTCCACGAATTTCCATCACGGGCCGGCTCGTGGCGGACCTGATCAAGGCCGCCGGGGCCAACCGAGTTCTCACCATGGACTTGCACTCGGACGCGGTGCATGGGTTTTTCAGCATTCCGGTGGACCATCTCACCGCCGTTCCCTATTTTGTGGACTACTTTCACGAACGGCTGGACCTGGCCAATGCGGTGGTGGTGGCCACCGATGCCGGAGGGGCCAAGCGGGCCGGTCGGTTTGCCGGACAAATTCATCTGCCCATGGCCATCATCGATAAGCGGCGTGTTGCCGACACCGAAGTTGTCCAGGGGTTGGTGGTGGGCGAGGTGAGAGGACGCGACGCCATCATCTTTGAAGACGAGATCGCCACGGGCGGCACCCTGGTCGCGTCGGTTAAAACGCTTGCGGGTCGTTGCCACCGGGATGAAGCCCGTCAACGCCCTGGGGGGTGTTTTGGAAAAACTCGGTATTCCCTTCGCCATCGTGGGCGACGCCCGCTCGCCCCGCAGAATCATCGAAGCCACGGAAGAAGGCGCTCGCGCGGTCTGGGCCCTGTGATCAACACGCATCAAACGCAGAGGGATCGACAAACCCTCTGCGTTTGCACACGTCGGGACCCCTGCATTTTACCGCCATAGAGGATCCATTTTTCCATCTGCACCCGGACCATCCGGGATTATAAGTACACCAGCAAGAAGAACAACACGATCCAGGCAACTATCGCGATTTGAAGAAGATGATCCTTCAGGAGGATATCCGCAGGATGCCCGCTGTTTTCATCCAGCAGAGTGATTTGAAGGTAGCGCAGGACGCCCAGCAGAACAAAAAACGCCGTGATGTACAGTTTGTCGGTTTGGAATTTTGCCATGATTTCGGGCGATATCGTGTACATCAGATAGGCTACCAGAATCACCGCCGCCATGATCATCATGGAGGCGTCAATGAAGCGCAGGTTATACCCGTCAATGGATTTTCGGGGCATTTCACTGGTCTGCTGAAAAATCAGCATATCGTCACGGCGTTTTCCCAGTGCGAGGAAAAGCGCCAGAAGAAAAGTCATGATGACAATCCACATATAGACAGGCACTTCGCCTATCACGCCACCCACATAAATACGGATCACAAAAAAAGCGGCAACGATCAAGATATCGACAATGGCGATATGCTTGAGCTTGAGACTATAGGCGATGTTTAGCACGATATAGGCGACGCATAAAAGAAACATCCGATAATCCAGGCACCAGGCCGTCACCCCTCCCAGGCCCAAAAGAACGATCATCCAGATAATGGCTGCCTGGCGGGAAATGCTTCCCGATGCCAGCGTACGATGCTTCTTTCGGGGGTGGCGTCGGTCTTCTTCTATGTCCAGGAGGTCATTGAAAATATAAACGGCGCTTGCCAGCAGCGAAAACGCCAGGAAAGCCAGCGTCAAAGCGAGCAGACGATGGATGTCATGCATTTCCAGGGCGAAAAAAAGCGGCAGGAATATGAAAAGATTTTTCGTGTAGTGGGAAACGCGAAGCATGTCCATGTAGGATTTCATAGGCATAAGGTCCGTATCATGAAAAACGCCGGTAGAAGGCAACATCCGCCAAAGCCAGCAAGTCGCGATCGCCCCTGCTGTCCCCGTAGGCAAATAATTGATAGGCTTGCCGCTTTGGGAAGCGTTCAAGCAGCCTTCGCACTTTTTCTGGTCCATAACAGTTGGCGCCTGAAAAGCGGCCGGTCAGGATGTCGTTTTTGACCTCGACGATGGTCGCAAGAACGATGTCCACGCCTTTTGTTTTTGCCCAGGGGACGATCCAATTTTCAATAGAGGCGCTCACGAGCACGACAATATGACCATTTTGTACATGCCAGTTCAATTTTTCCATGGCGTCTGTCTTGAGTTGCCGGGGAATCCGGGTTCGGGCGAATTGACTACATACGTCATCGAAGTCCTTCTGCTTCATCCCTTTGAAGAAATACGAAAACACGGTTTGTTTCGCTTTATGGTTTGTGGTGCGACCAAACATATAGCCTGCGAGAATTCGCTTATTGTCCCACAGGCCGCGAAGGCAGACCCGCAAGCCGAAGCAGTGCAGTAAAAATAAACGGAAGGTATCCGTCTTCGTCAGGGTTCCATCGAAATCGAACGCGGCGATGATTTTGCTCGTTTCAGAAGAAATGTTTGGCAATTCTTAAAATCCCCTGTTTCCAGGGCACGCGATGCGAAATGCCTTCCTGCCCCTGGATTTTGTCGATATTGTCCAGGTACCAGCGGTAATTGCGCACCAGCGCCTCCTGATTCGAGTACCGCGGGGTGAAACCCAGAACTTTTTGCGCTTTATCAATGGAGACGAAAGAATCCTTCGACGCGGTTTCATAAACCCATTTGTATAGCGGCGACAATTTCAACGCCTCAAGAAACCGAAGTGCCCAGATAACGGGCTGAGCCGGGAAAGGAACAATTTTTTTTCCGTAACCGGCGGCGTCAAGCACCGCCTGATAATCTTCTTTCATGGTTTTGAATACGCTTGCGCCGATGTTGAATGTATCGTTGACGGCTTCCTTCTCGAGGGTCATGCACAAATAAATTGCATCGCAGAGATCTTCAACATCCAATAACTGGTAGCGATTGTTACCGCTTCCAATCATCGGAAAGCCACGACCGTCTTTTGCCCAATCGTAAAACAAAGCAAACACCCCCAGACGTTCCGGTCCGATGAATGATTTCGGGCGCAAAATCGGAACACACAAGCCCTTGCGGCGATACGCCAGACAAACGTCTTCCGCCTTAATTTTCGCCTCGCCGTAAGGCCCGACACCGTCGAGCCGATCCTCCTCGTCCAGCGGATGATGATCCGGAATGCCATACACAGCCGTTGAGGAAATGTGCACAAATTTTCCCACGCCGTTTTGCCAGGCCCATTCCAGCAGATTGGCCGTACCATCCACATCCGTTGTGAAGATATCCTCCCTGCTATAGAGCGGTAGTGCGGCCGCCGTGTGAATCACCTGCGTGACACCCTGCATGGCATGCTCGACGCTGCGTTTGTCACGGATATCGCCCCGGATGAAACGCACACGATCTTTCACATCCGGATAATTAAAATCCGCCACATCGAGCACCACAATATTGGCGACTTGACGGTGCAGCAAATGACGAACAAGGTTAATTCCCAGGAAACCGGAACCTCCCGTGATCAATACGGCGCTTTCATTTGAGAGGTGCGTCTTTGACATTTTGAATCCTCAATACCGCTGCTGTCAATGCCTGCATCCGTCTGGACATGTTTCCGTTCAAGCAGTGATGGAATGTGTTTTGGACTATCATAACCTGTGACTGCCGGTTGTGTTCATGGCCTATAGATCATCCCCGCAAAACTGTCAACGGCGTTTAGCCAGTGAAAACAAAAAGCTTGGTTTTGCGGATATCCACCTGCAAGACCCATTGTGAAACGATTGATTCTGAATTATTCATTGATAAATAACACTGCAATTCATATACTGCGCCGCTACATTGAACAAGTTATTCGGGCTACGGTGTCGCCCCCGCCATGAAGCGCACAATGCGTGTATCGCCATGACCCAAGCCCGGCTTCATAAAACGAGCCTTCGGCCTTGTTACGAAGCCACCTCATGTTTATCGCTGGAAAGGATGGATGTAAAGAGCATGAGCTTCGATACCGTAAAGAAAAAGTTTTGCGCGTATCCATGGCCAAATGGCGTGAACGCCTATCTGGGCCTTGCCATTGTTTTTATTCTGGCCCTGGTCTTTCGCCTCTGGGATCTGCAGGATCGCTGGTTGTGGTACGACGAACTTCAGTCCGTCACTCACAGCAGCCTGTCGCCCCTGGGTGAGCTGCTTCGTTCCGTCCGACACTTTGATCCTCATCCGCCCTTGTATTATATCCAACTCCACTTCTGGATGCTGCCCGACAAGAGCACCTGGTGGATCAAGCTCAATTCCGTCATGTGGTCGGCATTGACGCTCGTCATGATTTTTGCGGCAGGCCGCAATCTTTTTAACCGCCGCGTCGCCCTGGTGGCCTGCTTGTTTTTTGCTTTGTCGCCCTATGGCATCCTGTATGCTCAAGAAGCCCGGATGTATTCCATGCTGATGTTTTTGGGCATGGGCGCCTTTTATCTTCTCGAAAAGTATTTTCAAAAAGACCGAATCGTTTTCCTGATCGGTAGCATGATGCTGATGCTCGCTTTCTTGTACAGTCACGGCGCGGGCTTTATGATCCTGATCTCAATGAGTGTCTATGCAGCCCTTCGGCTCTTTCAGATCGGACGTTTGGCGTGGAAGAAGACACTTTTGGTCGGATTAGCCTTGGCGGTTGTTTTAGTTCTCTATATTCCCTGGCTGCGTCTGGCCTCCCATATATCGGTTGGTCACACGATGAAACCCGATCTCATGGATGTCATCCAAACCCTTTTCATTGTCATTTTTGGAAAGACCGATCTGCAAAACTGGATCCAGATTACCGCCGTGGCCATCTTCTGTGGAATGATCCTGTCAGGCTTTTTCCTCAACCGAAAAACGCGCATCCTGACGGGCGCTTTTATTCTTGTGCCAATCCTTTCGTGCCTTCTGATCAGTCACTTCTATCGTCCTGTCTGGCTGCACCGCACCCTTGCCTATACCGTTCCGTTTTGGAGCATCGCGTTGGCGGTTTCGATCTGCCATGATCTGCCCGGCAGGCTTTCAAATCCCGTTTATCGAAAATACATTCAGGCGGGCTTGACGTCTTTGGTGATCCTTGCCCTGTCGGTATGCGCTGTTGTGCAGCAGTCAACCTACCTGTACAACTGGCATTTCCCAGACGCAGCCCGTTTCCTTGAAACACACGCAAAAAAAGGCGATATCGTACACATACCCCATGAGCGTGTTTTATGGGGGATGGGATGGTATTTAGCCGGTCCGGGAAGCGTGGATCCATTCAAGACAAACCAGGGGGTAACGTCTCCGGCCGGCCTTCATCTGGTTTTGAGGCAAGGCCACGCCCCCGTTCCGCCAAATGCAAACAACTGGCTGGTATGCCGCAACATCGATAACGTGAAAGGCTTTGCCATTCCAGCCGATGAGCAGATTCATACGTTCGGACGGTTGCGGGTCATTTTACTTGCGCCCTGATGAAGACAGATATGCCGGTGTTCCTGCCTTTCAATAGCGCAACTTTATCGCTTGCGCCGGCAAGGGGAGCGATGGGTTGCCCTTTTTATTTGTATTGCTTTAGCTTATTCGCAGTGCATCCACATTCTGATAATCTTCACAGTGTGGATATCATTTAGTGCTTGATAAACTAAGCGATGTTGTACGTTTATTCTTCGAGCGTATGCACCCGAAAGATCGCCCAGGAACTTTTCACGGGGGGGGTGGATTTCAGGATTGCCACGATTTCTTGTGCAGGCGCAACGCAACTCTGCATGGTTAAATCAAGATTAAATGCTTGATTGATAACTTCCATAACAATAAACTCTGGTTTAATGGATTTTCTCTGCATCTCTAGTGCAAAGATTATATCGGTAGCCTCAACACGGTAATTATCAAGCTCTGAAATAGAATTTGCCTTTTCACCAAGTGGCTTCCATTGGGCAAGAACGTTTGATACCGCTTTGATTTGATTTTCGTTCATTCACATCCTCTGTTTTTCAAGAAAATATTCACATAGGTTTCTTCATAGGGGACATGATCATTCATATCAAGCCAACGAAAAATCAGTAATCCGGAGGCTTGCGATCCAGTGTAGCAACCTTGTTATAGATCTATTTTTTCAACACTATATTTTAAATATTCACCCTCTTCACGAAGATGTTTTTTGATTGAATTTATGCCTTCAGTAATTCTTTTTTTTGCAAAAAAATTTCCAATCCGCCCGACTCGATAACATCCAACTGCCTTGAAATTGCAGCCCCTTGACGTTCTTTCAATTATGAAGGAATTTATTGGAATGAAAATACGGAACAACCAGAAAGTTGGTGTGTATTCAAGTAAGCGATTAGGGATCATTTTTGTTACAACAAATTTTAACGTATGAATAACGCCGTGAATATATTCTTTAGCATACACAATTGATCCTACTTCCCACGGGTTACCCTTTACCCAGCGGAACGAAATATGATCATTAGGGTGCCATGCCCGATAGGATGCATCGTCTTTCAAATTCAAGAGGAATTTAAATACGGCTTCAGGTTGCGCTTCGATTTCAATTGAATCTTCAATAACAATTTCTTCTAGTAATTTCATAATATGCAATTTCACCTATAAAGAGTCTGTAGAGAAACCTCTTTTGCTTGATTTGCGCATCCGGTTGGCCCGGTTTTTTCTTATTGCCGATTATGCTGCTTGGCTTGTTGTTCTTAACTAATCATTGCCGTATTTTGTTCAAGAGGTCTTTTGATGATGCTTTTTCTATCCAAATTTCTCTGGCTTTTGCCGCCTTTTGGCCTCTCAGGCATAGCCGGGACCATAGCGATGGATCTTTGCCATGTTGATGATGCCGAAGCGATTGCCGTTTGCATCATATTTGCAGATGAGCGAATGGATGTTTTGCTGCTCGTTGCCCCCGTTGTAGGTTAAAATGTCAAGAATAAAGATTTGCCCCTATTCCTTTCCCATTCCTTTGCGGTATGCTCCTCGCTTTCCCATGGACGCGGTGGTTCTGCTGTGTTCCTATATATACCACATAACTATTTGCGCTAACACATAACCCATAAAGGGGAGACATATCGTAAACCAATATCTGACAGGTTCCGTTTGCCTAAAATAGCTGCCGGTGTTCGCTGATATGAAACCGCTGATAATTGATAAATGAACTACGACCGCCATAGGTATTCCTATTGTGTTACACAATATCACTTGGGGTAAGCCTTGATTATGGATTATTGCAAAAGTGCTATTGATCAATGCCACAGCAAATATGCCAATTATTGGAATCAGATAATACCCTTGGAAATACTTCCAATTCCAATCCGGACCAAGCATTTTCTGCCTATCCTTGACCGGCAAGCTTTTTAGGTAGTCATATTTCATAAGCAGAACGAAAAGCCCACCGGGAGCGGCCCAACGGGCCGCGATCCGGTGTAGCGACGGGTTATAAGCTTTTTTCTTCTAGTGGTTTTATTATTAAGCCAACTTTGCCTTGTGGCACCGACGCGATAGTAGGCAGAATGTCGTGGTTAGTAAAAGGTTTTCCGTCCGATCCTACACCCAAGAGATGGTAGTGGTTCTCGTCTATTCGTTTATAATAGAAGTTGCGAGACTCACCGCCCATGTGGACATCCGTGGGATCATTAATAAAGACCATGGATTCTTTCGGAAGCGCATCCTTAAGTGCTTCAAGCGAAACAGGATATGTTCCATTTTGAACTTTATAGAACTCAATCGATTGCACCAACTGAGTAAGATTGGATTGCGCCATCTTAACCCTCAAGTCATCGTAAACACCACCACGCTTCATAAAACCAAAATAAAATGTAGCGGAGTATATG
>JAWOJC010000089.1:0-6299 GCA_046484315.1 Smithellaceae bacterium
ACTCTGGCTGATTTTTGTTTTGCAATTCACAGGCTATACAGGCTGGATCACGCCGGGACGCCAGGCTGCCCTTTTCATGATTCCCATCATCACGCAGGTTATGATCTGGACCAACAGCCTTCACGGTCTCTGGGTAAAGCAGCCCGTCGCTTTCTTTCAGGCAGGCAGTTTCTTTATTGCCCGGATCGACCCGAGAATTCCCGGTCCCTGGATGTGGGTTCATTTTGCCTATTCCTACCTCCTGGTGACTATCGGCTTAACGCTGCTTATCGTCATGTCGTTTCGTGTTGACCCGCGGGACCGGCGACAGGTGTTGACCGTAGGACTGGGAACATTGGTGATGACGGTCGTCTCCGCGCTGCCAATGCTTGGCCTTCTTCGTGGCATTTCATTTAATCCCCTGATACCGGGCATGGCCGTGGGGATGCTCATCATATTCCGGGGCGTTTATCGCCATCAATTTCTTCGCACACCGCTGGTTTTCCGGGGAGAAGAACGCGCGCCGGCTATACTGGTTACTTTGTTTATTTTGCTGATAGCGGGTATCATCGCCGCCGGCTATTTCTCTTACCGGCATTACGAAAAGAATTACCGCACCGAGTTCGATCATCGACTGGCATCCGTTGCCGACTTGAAAGCAGGCGAGCTCGTTCAGTGGCGAAAAGAAAGGCTGGCGGATGCCTACGTTTTGTACGGCAACGAGAATTTCATTGAACTGGTCCAAAAGACGATTGCTGGCCCCGATCATACCAGGGCGGCAAAACGCCTGCTCATCTGGATGAGCCAGATCCAAACCGCGTATCAATATAAAAACGTAATCTTGCTGGATGCCTCAGGCGGGGTGAGGCTTTCCACATTTCGTCCGGAACACTCGGTGTGCGAGCAAATCAAAGAATACATTCTGCAGATTCGTCAGGGCGACAAACCCGCCTTTCTCGATTTTCACAGGGAGACGCCAGGCGGGGCGATTACGCTGTCTGTGCTGGTTCCCCTTTTCGAACAGACTCACCTGGTGGGCGCGGTCGCCTTTGTAATTGATCCCAACCATTATCTTTATCCAATGCTCAGTCGCTGGCCGACGCCCGGCGAATCCGCCGAAACGCTTCTGGTTCGTCGGGATCGGGATGATGTCTTGTTTTTAAACGAATTGAAGTTTCAAAAGGGTGCGGCGCTCAATTTACGTTTTCCTTTGTCTCGAGACGATCTGCCCGCCGCCCGGGCCGCGCGCGGGGAAGAAGGCGTCATGAAAGGGATCGATTATCGCGGCGTGCCGGTAATTGCAGCGCTGCGCGCCATTCCGGATTCGCCCTGGTTTATGGTGGCCCGGATGGACAAGAAAGAAATCTATGCGCCGCTTCGCGAGCGTCTCTGGTTGACTCTGATCCTTGTTTTTGTATTGATTGTCGGCGCGGTGGCGGTGGTGATGTTTTTATGGCAGCGCCAGCGCAATCGCTTCAACACCCGCCAGGTGGAGGCGGCCAAGGCGTTACAGCTAAGTGAAGAGAAATTTCGCAAAGCCTTTATGACGTCGCCGGACGCCGTGGCCATCACCCGATCAACCGATGGCCTGCTTGTATCCGTGAACAAAGGATTTTTAGATATTACAGGCTACACACAGGAGGAGATCGCCGGCCGCACCGTGACGGAAATTGGTATCTGGGAGACGCCGCAAGCCGCCAAAGAATTGCTCGAAACACTGCGCGATAAAGGCGTGGTCAGGAATTTTGAGGCGCGTTTTCATAAAAAAGGCGGCGAGATTGTTCTGGGGATGACGTCCGCTTCCATCATTGAACTCGATGGTCTGCCCCATATCCTGACGATTACGCGGGACGTCACCGACCGCAGGCGATCAGAAGAAATGTTGCGGGAGAGCGAAGAAAAGTTCAGAAGCGTCTTTGAGGCCGCCAATGCGGGAAAATCCATCACGCGGCTGGCGGGCGAAATGCAGGTCAATGAAGCCTTCTGCGCCATGCTGGGCTATTCACGAGATGAGCTGATGCATAGAAAATGGCAGGCGCTGACGCATCCCGACGATGTGGCGCAAAACCAGCAAATGATTGATCCCCTGCTGAGAGGCGAGACGGACACCGCACGATTTACCAAGCGCTATCTTCACAAAAACGGATCCATTGTCTGGGCGGATGTCAGCGTGAAGTTGATGCGGGATACCCGGCATCAGCCTTTGTATTTCCTGACAACGGTCATTGATGTGACTGCCCGCAAAGAGGCGGAAGCAGAGCTATTCCAACTCAATGAGCAGCTCGAGATAAAAGTCATGGAGCGAACGGCCGAATTGACGGCGAAAACCGATGAACTGGAGCGCATCAACAAAGTTTTCGTGGACCGGGAATTAAAAATGCGGGAACTGAAGGAAAGAATCAAGGATCTGGAAAATCGTATGGCGTGACGTTTCATGCGTGAAGCGCTGTATCGAACGATGAGCGATGAGGTTGGATATGATGTATCTGGATTTGATATTAAATCTGGCCCTGCTGGTGGCCCTGAGCGTGGTTTCCGGGTTTATCGACAAGCGTTTTTCGCGCGACACGCGGACGGGTGTTTTGCTGCAGGGTTTTCTTTTTGGCAGCGTGGCTGTCATCGGCATGCTCCGCCCGCTGGTGATGGGTCCCGGGCTGATTTTTGACGGACGTTCGGTCATGCTCAGTCTTTGCGCCTTCTTTTTCGGTCCCGCGGCGGCGCTGGTTTCGGGCTGTATGGCAATCATCTACCGCATCGGCCTGGGTGGCGTGGGCGCCCTGACCGGCATCCTGACTATCTTGTCATCCGTTGGCATCGGTCTGTTTGCTTTTTACCGCTATTCTCCGGCTGGAAAACCGCCGACGCTGATCCATTTACTCCTCTTGGGGCTGGCCGTGCACATCGCCATGATTGCTTTGATGTTCACACTGCCGGGTCAAGCCGGACTGGATGTTGTCAAGCGTCTCGGTTTGCCGATCCTGCTTTTGTATCCGCTGGCCACAATTCTGGCAGGTAAGGTTCTGGCCGACCATTTATCCTACCTCCAAACGTACGCCGCCTTTCAGGAAAGCGAAGAGCGCTACCGGCTCCTGTTTGAGGCCAGCCTCGATGCGATTTTGCTCACCGCGCCGGATGGTCGGATTTTGTCTGCCAACCCGGCCGCCTGCCGTCTTTTCGGCAAAAGCGAAGAAGAAATTCTTGCCACGGGGCGCCCGGATCTTGTGGATTCTGAAGATACGCGCCTGGCCTGTGCACTGGAAGAGCGCTTAAAGACAGGGAACTTTTCAGGCGAACTGACGTTTATCCGGAAGGACGGCTCGAAATTTCCCGGTGAAGTCTCCAGTGCGGTATTTCAGGACTGGCATGGTCAAACCCGCACCAGCATGATCATCCGCGACATCACCAAACGCAAACAGGCGGAGGAGCCGGTCAAGCGACTACAGAGCCTGCTTAATGAAACGCAACGCATCAGCAAGGTCGGCGGCTGGGAATATGATCTCGGAACAAAAAAAACAACCTGGACCGATGAGGTCTACAATATCCATGGTCTTAGCCGGGATTTCAAACCGATCGATTTACAAAGTGATATCCGGTTTTATGCCCCGGACGATCAAAAGATTATATCCAAAGCCCTCCAGGCTGCGATTGCGGAAGGCAAACCTTATGATCTTGAGTTGCAATTGATCACCGCGCAGCAAAGAACCATCTGGGTGCGGACCATCGGGCAGGCCGAATGGAAGGACGGGAAAATTATCCGGGTGTTCGGCAATATCATGGACATTACCGCGCTCAAGGAAAAAGACCGGGAGCTCAAGCGCATTGAATGGCTGCTCACCCGCAGGCAGATTGAGAACGTCAACCCGACGCAGGACTATGTGCCGCCCTATGGCGACCTCGTGTCTCTCAACACCTGCCGGTTCATTCTTGATGCGGTTGGAGGGCCGGTGCTCTATGACATTGTTCGCGACTTTCTTGATTTGCTCGATACCTCCGCGGCGGTATATGAAAAAAACGGCGACTACGCCGTGGGGATTTTTTCTTCCGGCTGGTGCCGTTTCATGGATGCGTCATCGTTCGCGCTTTGCGGGACGGAGGACAGCCGCAAAGCGCTCGCCAGCGGCCGGTGGCATTGCCATGAATCCTGCTGGGTAAATGCTTGCAGATCCGCAATCGAAACCGGTCAGCCTTCAGATATTGCCTGCGCAGGCGGCATCCGGCTTTATGCCGTTCCCATACGCGTGCGGGGCGAAGTCGTGGGCGCGATCAATTTCGGCTACGGCGATCCACCCCGTGATGAGGCCACCCTGAAAGATCTGGCGGAAACATACGGCGTGGGTATCGAAGAGCTGCGCACTCGCGCGGCGGCTTACGAATCTCGCCCCCCTTATATCATCGAGCTTGCCAGGCGCCGCCTGCAAGCATCGGCGCGCCTGATCAGTGAAATCATTGAACGCAAGCAGACGCAAGACGAACTGCGGGAAAAGGAAGTTCAGTACCGTAACCTGGCGGACACAGGACTGGCGCTTATCTGGTTGTCTGGACCGGACAAATTATGCACCTATTTCAATGAACCGTGGCTGAAATTCACCGGCCGGACGCTTGAGCAGGAGCTGGGCAATGGCTGGACGCAAGGGGTGCATCCGGATGACATGGACCGTTGCGTTGCAACTTATGTTGCCGCATTTGAGAACCGGGAATCGTTTGACATGGATTATCGGCTGCGTCACGCCAGTGGTGAATATCGGTGGATCAGGGATTTGGGGACACCCAATTTTAATAGCAGCGGCGATTTTCTCGGCTATATTGGCCATTGTTTCGATATCACCGGACAAAAAAAGGCCTCAGAAGAAATACGCATCCTCAATGAAGATCTGGAGCAAAAGGTGCGCGAACGAACCGCCGAGCTGCAAAGAACAATAGCCCGCCTCGAGGAAACCAACCGCGTCTTTGTCGGTCGCGAGATAAAAATGGCGGAACTCAAGAAGCGGATTGAGGCGCTGGAGGCGCGTGAAGCTTAGAGCGTTAATTGTGATGCGCAAGAGACGAACCGCGCTTCACGGACGACAGTTTTTTGCCGATCACGCATTGTGTTTCACGCGATAGAGGTCATTTATGCTAGTACTGGACATCCGAACCATCCTCTTCAGCTACGTACTGACAAACATTGTGTGCCTGGCGGTGATAGGAGGCGGAGCTTCTGGACATTCAGGACATCTCCACAGAGGAGAAAGGTATCTTTTCGGCATTAAAGTTCTTTGACTTCGGTCTATTCAAGCTTGAGACGGCATCCACCAAGACAAGCATCATTTTCAAAGACGCACCCGATCCCGAAGGCATAAAACACTTCATCTACCGTTTGTACGCGAAAGCGTGTAGAATAGGTAGCGCACCAAATGTAAGTTCGATTCATGATACAGCGAGACAAACCCAGGACGAAGAAGCTGCTACGGCCAGACGCCAATAATGATGAACTGAACAACCCGGACCTCACCCTGAGACCGAAGACGCTTGAAGAATACATCGGTCAGGAAGAGGTCAAGAAGAACCTTCGGATATCCATGTCGGCGGCGAAGAAAAGGGAGGAAGGTCTTGAGCATGTCCTGATTCACGGTCCTCCGGGACTCGGAAAGACCACGCTTGCCAACATCATCGCTGCGGAAATGGGGGTCAACATCAGGGTAACATCCGGACCCGCGCTGGAAAAACAGGGCGATGTGGCTTCCATAATAACGAACCTGCGCGACGGAGACATCCTTTTCATCGACGAGATCCACAGGTTGAAACCCGCCGTTGAGGAAGTGCTTTATACCGCGATGGAAGATTTCGGGATAGACCTGATCATCGGGAAAGGGCCTTCGGCGCGTTCAATGAGGCTTAAGTTGCCCAAATTCACATTAATAGGCGCGACAACGAAGGTCAGCATGCTTTCAGCACCGTTAAGGGATAGGTTCGGGCTTATCTTCAAACTGGATTTTTACACGGTGGAAAGCATCACAAGCATCATAGAACGCTCCGCGGGGATATTGCAGTGTCCTCTTTCAGGCAATGCCGCGAAGAGGATTGCCTGCGTTGCCAGGCAGACTCCCAGGATCGCCAACAGATTGTTAAGAAGGATGCGCGATTTCAGCGAGGTCTTCGGTAACGGCAATATCGGCGACGAGACGGTCGATAAAGCTTTGGAGTCCCTTGGTGTGGATCATCTTGGCCTTGAGAACACGGACAGGATCATCCTGAAGACCATCATAGAAAAATTCAAGGGCGGACCGGTTGGACTGAATACCATTTCGGCGGCAATATCGGAAGAACAGGAAACGGTTGAG
>JAWOJC010000132.1:0-20519 GCA_046484315.1 Smithellaceae bacterium
AATGACAGCACCCTCATCATGCTTATCGCATCATGAAAAACAAGGACGCCGATCAGAAACGTTCCGATCGCGCCGATGCCGGTCCACACCGCGTAAGCTGTCTCTATGGCAATAAAACGCTGCGCCATCCAGAGAAATAAACCGCTCAGCGCCATGCATATTGCCGCCATGACAATGAATACGGCTCTGTGCTGTGTCGTCTGAGACAGCTTGAACCCTAATGGCCAGCCGATTTCCAGAACGCCTGCAATCAACAGATGAAGCCATGCACGGGTCATCTTTCACACCCGGAGCGGAAATACCGCGGTTGTCTTTTATTTTCACACATGATCGTTTAAATCGTACCTTGCCGCTACGTCGGGCCAAAATCCCTGTGCATGCAGGAGCATATCGCACACTTCGCGGACCGCGCCATTGCCTCCGTTATGGATCGTGACGTAATGCGCCGTTTTCTTGACCATTTCCAGAGCGTTGGCCACCGCTACGGCAAAGCCAACCTTTTTCAAGACAGGGATATCGACGATGTCGTCTCCCATAAAAGCCATCTGAGCGGGGTTGAGAGCGTATTTACGCAGCATCTGCTCGAACACCTCTTTTTTATTGAGCGCGCCCTGGTAAACTTCCGTTATTTTCAAATCACGCGCCCGATGATCAACCACGGCGGATGTGCGACCCGTCAGAATGGCAACCTGGATGCCATGACGTTGAATCATGACCAGACCGTGGCCGTCGCGAACGTCGAAGTTTTTCATTTCCCGCCCCTCGCTGTCCATGATAATCCGGCCGTCCGTCATCACCCCATCCACATCTAAGATCAGCATTTTAATATTTTTAAGCTTTCCCTCAATCGCCTTTTCCAATGCGCCTCCCGTGTCATTTATATTTCGGTCTTTTTAACTGTTTCATCAATCTGTTTTAAAGTCGTCAGCAAGGCTTCGAGGGAATCCAGATATAGTGAGTTCGGCCCGTCGCAAAGCGCCTTTTCCGGATCAGGATGTACCTCCATAAAAATACCGTCAACACCGGCCGCAACCGCCGCGCGGGCCAAATAAGGCACCATGTCTCTTTGTCCGTCTGAAGCGCATCCCGCACCACCAGGCAACTGTACGGCATGTGTGGCATCGAAAATAACCGGATAGCCCATGGCTCTCATGATCGGTAAAGAACGTACATCAAAAACCAGGTTATTATACCCGAAGGACGCGCCGCGCTCCGTGATCAGGATATGATCATTTCCTGCCGACTTTACTTTGGCCAGGATATTCGCCACATCCCATGGCGCGAGGAATTGACCTTTCTTGACATTGATCATCCGGGATTTTTTAGCGATTTCAATGATAAAGTCCGTCTGGCGGCATAAGAATGCAGGCACCTGCACGACATCCAGAAGCTCCGCCGCCTCATCGATCTCTTCAAAGCGATGGACATCTGAGAGAATCGGTACACCCAGTGTTTCTTTGATGTGCTTCAAAATTTTTAGTCCGTCTTTTATGCCCGGCCCGCGATAAGCGGAAACCGAGGTCCGGTTTGCCTTATCGTAAGAAGCTTTGAAGATGAAAGGTATGTGCAATTTTTGTGTCAGTCGCTGAAGATAAAGCGCAATCGCCGTCGCGCTTTCTTCATCTTCCAGAACACAGGGACCGGCAATCAGAACAAATCCGTTGGGGCTCCCTATCGTGAAATTATTTAAGGGGATCGTTTTCATTTTCACTCCTTATCAGGTTTTGAGGTTTTTTGCTGTAAAAGCCGGATTTTCAGACTTGGAATTCTCGCGGCCACACGGCTGTCCGGATTGAGCTGATACGCCGTGGTATAGGCTTCGATCGCGTCTGTGTAAAGTTCTTTTTTTTCATAGGCCTCACCGAGCCCTGCATAAATTTCACTGTCTTCACGGTCGTATTTCAGGGCCGCTTGAAAATGCTCAATCGCTTTGTCCGGATTGCCGCTTGCCGCATAAGCATACCCCAGACTGCTGTGCGACGAAGACTTTTTCGGCTCAAGTTTCAAAATTTGCAAAAACTGTTTAATGGCCATTGAATAGTTTTTCGTTTTGAGATGATAGTTGGCAGTCACGCTCAAGGTCTGCTTCGTCTGTGGTGATACTTTTTCCAGGTGAGCCACCGCGTCTTTTTCCCGGCCCAATTGCATATAGGCAAATGCCGCATTATGGCGCAGCGTCTGCTGTTTGGCACCCAGCGATATGGCTTTTTCATAGTTTTTCGCCGACTTGGCGTATTGCTTCATTTCTCCATAGATAAAACCCATGGCTGCGAAAACCGATGAATCCCGTGATTTTTCTTTAGCCAACCTCTCATAGTAACCGGCGGCTTCATTGTAGTTTTTATTTTTCATGTTCAGATGGGCAAGACGCTCTAACGCATCGGTGTCGGCGGGGTTCAGTCTTAAGGCATGACTGTATTCCGCCATGGCTCGTGTCTCCTGGTTTCTTTTTTCATAGGCGGCTCCCAGATTAAACCGAATGACCGCCTCATTGGGACTTAGGGCGACGGCCTGTTTCAGTGCATCTACCTCTTCGCTGTGCCGTCCGCTTCCGGCGTAGGCGGCGCCGAGATTGGCATGCGCCGCAGCCAGCCTGGGCTGCAATTTGACAAGTGACGAATAGGCCTTAATCGCTTCATCATATTGCTTATTTTTCAGATATAAGTTGCCCAGTGCCTGCCAGGCGGGCGTCAGGCCTTTATCACGCGATATCATGAACGTGTATTGTTCTATGGCGGCACTGCTTTTTTTTGCCCGTTCCAGAACCCCGGCTAGCTCAAACCGGACCGACATATTGTCCGGCTCGATATCCACCGATCTGCGATAGGATACCGCGGCGCTGTCATAAAGGCCTTTCTGCGCGTAACAATACCCCAGAAGCGCATGGGTTTCCGCGCTGTCACCACCAGACTGAACCAGTCGTTTCAAAAGGATAATTGCTTGGTCAAACTTCTTTTGGTTGATATAAATCTTAGCCAATTCTCCTAAAGCGCCTGTATCTTCAGGGTGGACTTTCAGAACCTCGCTTAGCTGGCCTACGGCCTCATCCGGGCGATTGAGGCGCCCATACAGATGGGCTAGCGTTTTACGGACGCCCGCATCGTCGGGACTGAGCATAATCGCCTCTTTGAGATACGCGATCTGGGCGTTCACATTTTTGGAATCTCTGGCGAACCTCAGCCAATCCTGCGGCAATATTACAACTTTCAGCCAGGCGGCGCCGATGGGCTCGTCCTTGAAATATACACGGATTTGATGCTGTTTTCCCGCGTCGCCACTCTTTTTCATCGCATCAGACATCATAACGTCGTTGACAAGATCAATTCCTCGAAATACGACAGCGATCGCGTCTTCCCCTTTGCCCGGTCCGTCGAGCTTCACGCGGATGTGCTGATTGAATAAATCATCACTGGATGCCGAGGTGATCATAAATTCATCCCGATAGGTCACTTCCAGCACCTCATCGGCCGGCAGACGCATGTCTGTTCCATTTTTTTGCAATGAAAGATAATAGAACTTCGGATTCTTTCCCAGTACGTAATGGGAAAAAATGTTATTCACCTTTTGTGCGTAGGGGAGCGCCCGATCGAATGTACGCGGCCTCAAGATGAACAAAGCCGTCAAAACCAGACCGGTCAGGGCTACGGTGACGATGATCACCGCTAAAACCCGTGTCCAACTGATATATTTTCCAAAATAGGACATCGTCACTCACCCCCTCGGATGATATTTCTCATGAGTTTCTTTGAGTCGTTCACGTGTCACATGCGTGTAAATTTGTGTCGTCGATATATCCGCGTGACCCAGCATGACCTGCACCGTTCGCAAATCCGCACCTCCTTCAAGCAGATGCGAGGCAAACGAATGCCGGAATGTATGCGGATGGATGTTTTTTTGCAAGCCCGCTTTTTTCGCGTAAAGGAGAATAATCTTCCACACCCCCTGTCTGCTCAATGCGCCGGCGAAACGATTCAAAAACAGCACATCCGTAATTTTGCCCTTGGTCATTTTAGGCCTGGCCTCATCGACATAGCGCCTGACACTGTCATAGGCCGTCTTGCCGATGGGCACGACACGTTCTTTACTGCCTTTTCCCATCACCGTTAAAAAACCCACCTGCCAGTTGATGCTGTTCATCGTCAGGGCAATCAACTCTGAAACACGCAAGCCTGTGGCGTATAAAAGCTCCAGCATCGCGCTGTCCCGAAGCCCGACGGGTGTCTGATCGCCCGGTTGCGACAGGAGCTGGTTCATTTCCTCTTTGCTGAGTGTATCAGGCAGACGCATCCAGACCTTGGCCAGTTCGATGTTCGTAAGCGGCGTTTCGGATATCCCTTTTTCCTGTAGCAGATAATTATAAAATCCCCGCAACGCGGCCAGGGAACGGTTCATTGAATTGGCAGACAGTCCTTCTTCCTTGATCCGGACAAGGTATTCAATCACCATCCTGGACGTGACTTGCCGGAAATCCATCACTGCTTTTTCTTCCAGAAACGCCAGATGGCGTTTCAAGTCCCTACCATAGGCCTCCAGTGTGTTTTCGGCAACACCTTTTTCAATCAGGAGATAATGCGCATATCGATTAAACCAGTTCCTCATGGGACATTTTTACGCAAATACGCTCATGATGTAAAGTTTTTTTGTTGACATCCGCACGTAACTTGTACAAAGAAGATGCATCCTACGCCTGAGGAGAAACGGCATGAAAAGAATCGTCATAGCGTCAGACCATGGTGCGGTGGATTTAAAAGAATACATCATCAACTTTTTAAAAAAAGAGAATTTCGATGTGACAGACTTGGGGACCTGGGGCACAACCGCGGTGGACTACCCGGATATGGCGCTTGCCGCCTGTCATGAATTTCTCAAAGGCGGATATGAATTCGGCATTCTGCTTTGCGGAACAGGCATTGGCATTTCAATGGCCGCCAACAAGGTCAAGGGCATTCGCTGCGCCCTGCTTTCCGACCTTTTTACCGCGGAAATGGCCAAGGCACACAACAACGCCAATTTCATCGCCTTTGGCGGTCGGATAAAATACCCCGTTGCCGTGAGTGAGATAATTGAAACATTCATGGACACCACTTTTGCTGGCGAACGCCACGAAAGAAGAATAGCGAAGATGATGGCAATTGAAAACGAGTAAGCCCAAAAGGACCTTGCGCGAAATCCGGATCAATCATTCCGCACAAGGCCCTCTTATGATCCGCTTAAGCGCCGAAAACGCGGTTAAAGATAAAATCCAGATTTTTTAAAAAATTATTCACGTTGAAAATATCCGACAGATCTTTCTCATTCAGGAACTTCTGAACCGTTTCATCCTGCGCCAGAAGGTTTCTAAACGCGATACCCTCGTGCCAGGATTTCATCGCGCTTTTCTGAACAATGGCATAAGCGTCTTCGCGTGTCGTGCCTTTTTCAATCAGTGACAATAAAACCATCTGTGAAAATATCACACCATGCGTCATATTCAGATTGGCCAGCATGCGCTCCGGATAAACAACAAGTTTATCCATCAGGCCGGTAAAACGTCCCAGCATGAAATCAAGAACAATGGTGGCATCCGGCCCGATCACCCGTTCGACCGACGAGTGGCTGATGTCTCGTTCATGCCACAAGGCAACATCCTCGAAGGCGGCCACGGCGTATGAGCGCAAAAGCCTCGCTAAGCCGGAAATATTCTCCGACAGGACAGGATTACGCTTGTGCGGCATGGCTGACGATCCCTTCTGACCGGGCGAGAAGTATTCTTCCGCCTCACGCACTTCGGTTCGCTGCAAAAGACGGATTTCCTGTGCGAATTTATCCAGAGAGGAAGCGATGATCGCCAGAGTGGAAAAAAACTCCGCATGACGGTCGCGCTGGACGATCTGAGACGATACCGGCGCCGGCTTCAGGCCCAGTTTTTCGCAAACGTATCCTTCCACAAACGGATCGATAAAAGAAAAAGTGCCGACCGCGCCGGCGATTTTGCCGTAAGACACAGTTTCCCTGGCCCGGGTCAGTCTGTCCCGGTTTCGCTCCATTTCCTGATACCAGAGCGCCATTTTCAGCCCGAACGTGATCGGCTCGGCATGGATACCGTGTGACCGGCCGATCATCAGCGTATTTTTATGCTCAAAAGCCTGTCTTTTCAAAACCGCCAGGAGTTGATCCATGTCCTCAAGAAGTATTTCAGCCGACTCTTTTAACTGAACGGCCAGCGCCGTATCCAGAACATCCGATGAGGTCAGTCCCATATGGATAAAGCGACCGTCTTCTCCAATTTTCTCCGTCAGCGACGATACAAAGGCAATCACGTCATGCTTGGTGACTTTTTCAATTTCATCGATCCGGGCCACATCAATGGCCGCTTTCGATTTGATTGTTTCCACGGCCTGCGCGGGAACTTTACCCAGCTTGACCATCGCCTCGCAGGCCGCAATTTCAACGTCCAGCCACGTCTGATATTTGTTTTCCTGGCTCCAGACGGCTGTCATCTTTTCTCTTGAGTATCTTGGGATCACTGTTTTCTCCTGTGTCTTGAATTTTCGAGGTCTGATAATATGAGTTTGCGGTATTCGTCAAGCCCTATATACTTATCCACGCACAAACCCTCCGCAAATACCTCACGTATATTCTTCAAGGTAGCTTTCAATATAGTTCCGGACTTGATTTTTGGGCTGGTAAATACCGAAATGCCCCTCGCAGAGGATATCGGCATCCAGATCAAGAAGCGCCTGCATGGATTTTTTCCATGCGGAAATGTCAGATCCGAAAGCTTTGTTAAAAGGTCCGTGAATGTCCTGCCCGAACAAAACCCGCCGTCCTGCGCGATCCAGATATACGGAAATGGAACCGGGGGTATGTCCCGGCGTATGCAGACAGTGAAGCGCCTCTGCACCGAATGTCAATATCTCGTGGGGGGCCTTGATGATCTGATCAACCCCGGTCGGCGGGAAGGTCGTCCCGTACCAATTAGCCGCGGTTTTTATGGCATCACCTGTTTCCAGTGCCATCGCGTCTGCCTGATGAATGAGGATTTTTGTCTTGTATTTCTTTTGAAAATAAGGCGCTGCGCCGATATGGTCGATATGGCAGTGCGTCAGAATCAGATGCGAAATGTCTGCCGGATTCAATCCCAGCATTTCGATATTGCGCGCCAGTTGTGACGCACTGTGCCCTGCACCTGCGTCTATCATTACGAGTGGTCCGTTAAAGTCCACGAGGTAGACGGCTGCATCCTCAGGGGAGGTCAGGTCCGGACCGCCGATGAGATAGATCCCGTCTAAGATTGCTTCAGGCGCATGTTTCATCGTTTAAGTCTTCTTCTATGATCTGAATGTATTGATCAGTTCCCGGATATCCTGAATGTTTTGCTCTTTGAGATAACTTTCCATGCCGTCGATAATTTCAACGGTGGCGTATGGGTTAATGAAATTGGCGGTGCCAACCTGCACGGCTGTTGCACCCACGACCATGAATTCCAGGGCATCGTGCGCACTCATGATGCCTCCCATGCCGATCACCGGAATCTCTACGCTTTGGGCAACCTGCCATACCATCCTGAGCGCCACCGGTTTTATGGCGGGACCGGATAGGCCGCCCGTAATGTTTTTCAGTCGGGGTCCCCGTGTCTTCAAATCCACAGACATCCCCGTTATTGTATTGATCAGGGAAACCGCGTCCGCACCTGCTTTTTCAACCGCCTTCGCAACCAATGCTATGTCAGTCACATTGGGTGTCAGTTTGACGATCACGGGCAGATCGGTTTCAGCTTTCACGCGGCGCGTAACCCCTGCCGCGGCCTCCGGATCAGCACCGAAACTCAGCCCCCCCTTTTTCACATTCGGGCAGGAAACATTGACTTCCAGAGCATGAACACCGGATTCACGGCTGAGCCTTCTGGCCACCTGGGCATACTCATCTTCACTCTCACCATAAATATTGGCAATGACCGCCACGTCGAAATTTCGCAAGAAGGGAAGCTTTTCTTCAACAAAAGCTTCCACGCCGATGTTCTGCAGACCGACGGCGTTGAGCATACCGCCGGTTGTTTCCATAATCCGGGGTGGCGGATTTCCCAGTCGGGGTTTTAGCGAAAGCCCTTTGACGACAATGCCGCCCAGCTCGGCAAGATCGATATACTCTGAATATTCTTCGCCGTAGCCGAACGTGCCGGATGCCGTTATGACCGGATTCTTCAGTTTCAGACCGGCAATCTCCACGCCCATGGCAACAGATGTTGGTAGATTCTTCACACGCTTTCCCATATGACTTGTTTTAAATCAAAAACCGGACCATCAGCGCAGACCCGTTTATAGACGTGATTGCCGTGCTTATCAAGAATAGCCGCCACACACCCCATACAGGCGCCCGTGCCGCAAGCCATCCGTTCTTCGAGTGAAACCTGACACGGATAGGCACTGCCGCTCAGCAGGTCGCTTAACGCGCGCATCATGCCTCTCGGGCCGCATGCGTAAATCATCGTCTCCGACTGCGGATATTTTTTCATGTCTTTTTGAAACAGACCGGTCACCAGGCTTTTTTTCCCAAGCGACCCGTCATCCGTACAGACATGGACGGCATAACAAAGCGTGTTGAGCTTCTCTAAGCCGACGATGCTCTCCGCCGTCTGAGCGCCGAGATAAAACGTCATGGATTCCCTGGACAGACAGGCATCCCGGCACAAGGTTTCCGCCAGAAGCGACAATGGTGCGACACCGATTCCCCCCGCAATAAAAACAATATGTTTTTTCTGCACAGGCAGTGCGAATCCGCCTCCCAGCGGCCCGTGTATTTCCACCTGCGAACCTCTGATCAGTCCGGCCATGACCTGAGTGCCTTTGCCCACCACCCGGTAGAGCAGCTCAATCGCTAAAGCGGATCTGCCGCGCTTGAAGGAATAAATACTGATCGGACGCGACAGGAAAGGATCGTTCAAACCGGCTATGCGGATCATCACAAACTGCCCCGGTTGAGGATTATCAAACGCCAACGGGAGTTTGACGCTCATCAGATAATGATCCGGGCGGATCTCCTTATTCCGGTCTATTTCACCAATGTAAATGTCTTTCATGTCATTTATCAATCCTGCCGTTCATCGGCCCACATAATCAGAGCGGCCTCCCGAGTGTCCGTGTAATAATTCGGACGCCTGCCCTTTACTACAAAACCGCATTTGCGGTAAAGCGCTATTGCCTGACTGTTCGTTTCACGGACCTCCAGCGTCATTTTTACGATACCCATCTGCTGGGCTATGTCTTTCATCAGGCCCATCAGACTTCGCGCCAACCCCTGCCTGCGAAATTCTTTTCGGACGGCCAGGTTATGCAAATGCGCTTCATCCGCCACCATCCAGAAAATAATATAGCCTCCGACCCGACTCCTGCCGTCAATGACGACTCTGGCTACCAGAGTCTGGGCGTGTTTTGTCCGCAGTTCATCAACGAACATGCCTTCAGTCCATGGAGTTTGGAAGGATTCTCGTTCAATGTCGAGAACTTCCGCCAGATCGCCCCTGCGCATTAAATCGACATCAACCCGGATATTTTGTTCAGAAGACATGGAACACTTCCAGCGCCACCGCGACAAGTAGAAAGATCACGCAAAAAACGGGAATCGCGCCTCTGAGCTTGATGGTATGCACAGCCACCGCTATACCTAGAAGAGGCAGGAAATAAAACGTCATCCCCAGCACGGTTCTTAAGGCATCAGGCAGTATTGGAAATCCCCAACTGACCAAGGGGACAAGCAGCCACTGAAACACAAAAAGAAAGAGCACGTAGAATAAAAACACTTTGGCCAGACCCATATAATTTTTGCGCTCAATCGCGCGCATATCTCCGTTTTTCGCGTCGTCCAGAGCATGATCAGACAATCGGTCGTTGGACGCGATGATGCGGATATCCATGATTCTGGCCAGAAGAGCGCAGGGAATGGCCAGTAAAACGGCAAGAGCGATCAGTTCCGGCGTCACGCCTCCGGGCGTTCGCCCGGCCTGTGCCGCTATGGATACGGCCACAACAGCGGCAATGGAATCGTTGGGCGGCACATAAATTCCGATGGGGACACGATCTATCCAGAATAGCTCAAGCATCGCCCCGATCAGTAATCCGGCGTAAGGCGCGCCAAGCGCAATCCCGATAACGGGCGCGATCACGATCGGCCGGGAGATCATAAGCTGAATAAAAACGCGATCCAGACACATCAGACCGCCGAAAACGGATATAAGAAGAATGGTCGTAAACAAGGACATCACCCGCCTGTTTAGGATTTTACCGGACAATACTCCTTGAGGGCATCTTTGATATCCACCGCCTTTTCCCTGGGCACCCGCCTCAATTCGATTTCAACACCCGCTTTTTCCAGCAGGGCCATAATGTCCCGAATTTCCAGATCACAAAGAAAGACCGAGGGCGCGCAACAAAGCGCGTAATCCTCATGATGGATATTGCCGATGTTGAGCTTGTTAAAATGAAAACCTGCCTGATACGCCCTCTGGGCATCGGCAATACTGGAGAAGAGCACGATGGTCTTTTTGCCGCTGCCTTGCGCAAAGACAAAGCCTTCGGCAAAATCCTCAACGGAACAGATGTTGACTTCAATATCACTGGGAACAGCCATACGAATCACTGTTTCGCAAAAGAAATCGCTGGCCGAATTGTCGTCCACCACCATAATGCACTTCGCTTTTATAAAAGGCACCCAGGCTTCCAGGATCTGTCCGTGAACCAGCCGATTGTCCACCCGGACCAGAGCGATGTCGTACATTTCCGTCAAGTGATCACCCGACCGCTTTTTTGCTTAATATTTCACTGGCCAGAGAAATATTCTTTTTTCCGTAATCCTTGATGAAGCAGGCAAACTCGTTTAACGTGGTTTCTTCTTTCACGTCGGATAATTTGAGCAGCATCGGCAGATTCACGCCGGTTACAACTTCCACCTTGCCCTCTTTCATAAAAGAAAGCGATATATTTGAAGGCGTTCCACCGAAAAGGTCCGTCAGTATCAGGACACCTTTACCATGGTCGAGTTTTTTTATGGCATTGCTGATTTCTTTTTTCAGGTCTTCAACACCTTTGGTCTGTTCAACACAAACGTGCATGACATCTTTCAGCTTCCCCTTGATGGACTCGGCGGCGGAAATCAACTCATTGCCCAGATTCCCATGGGTTGTAATCAGCACCCCTATCATGATGGTTCCCCCTTTAAACGCGCCGGCCGGTCCCGGGCCATGAAACCCGACTCAAAAACCGGCCGTGATGATTCAAATCAATTTTGAAAACTAATGGATTGCGAAATAATTGTCAAGATTTATCAGGGCATAGGCCGGAGAAATCCACCCACACGCCAGAGCAACGGAAATGCGCCAAGATTCGCATATTTTTGTTTTTTCGCAGAGGAATATGCGTCGAGTCAATTGCCTGTTTTCAAGTCCGTGCCCAACCGGTCTGAATTAAAATGACGTCTCTTTGACTTCGATGATCCAAACCACCCGGACCGGCAGACATATCTTGAAGCAGGTTATCATATAATCTTTTTAAGTATTGACAATGATATCTTTTTTTGATTAACCCACAGGGTCTGTTTACACGAATGTAAAAAACAAACAAGGACGTTTAGTGATGAAATCAAAAAACGGGATTACAATGCTTCGGGGCAATGAAAAGGGCTTTACACTCATCGAAATCATTGTCGTGATGGTGATGATTGTTCTTCTTGCCTCTCTGGTCGGACCAAAGCTTTTCCCCAAGCTGGGCAAGGGCAAGCAATCCGCAGCCAAAGCTCAAATCGAACTTATTGAACAGGCGCTTGATCACTTCCGGTTGGATATCGGACGTTACCCAACCACACAGGAAGGGTTAAACGCGCTGACGACCAATCCCGGAATTCCCAAGTGGGAAGGCAGTTACCTGCGCAAGGGATTGCCGATGGATCCATGGGATCATCCCTACCAGTATCAATCCCCGGGCTCCCATGGCGAATTCGATCTGTTCTCTTATGGAAGAGACGGAAAACCAGGCGGTGAGGGAGAAGACGCAGACGTCGTCAATTGGAAGTAACCCCTGACGACGGCGCTTCGTTCTTAAACGATCAGCAACATGCACCCAACGGACAGATCATACTGGATGATATGACTAAACACACATCATGGACGATAGGCATCGCTTTGGTCTTTCTGGCGATCACGAGTTCCGTATCGGCGCAAAACGAACCGCTTCGGACAGACAACACACATCAGGAATTAAACGCCTCCGAAACAATCCAGCCGCAGCAGAAGACGGCATTGCCCGGACCATCAAAAAAGCGTCCACTCCCCAAAGGCCAGATCAGCCTCAATTTCGACGACGCGGACATCAACGCCGTGATGCAGACGGTTCTGGGAAACCTTCTGAAAGTTAATTATCTGATCGATCCTAGGGTTCGGGGAAGTATCACATTCCGTTCTATCGCACCGGTGCCCTACCATGAAATACTGCCTGTCATGGAAGTCATTCTTCGTCTCAATGGTATTGCGATTGTTGAAAACAGTGGCATTTACCGCGTCATTCCCATATCCGATATTTCCAGGGAGTCCGGTTCGGTTCATTTCGGACGCAGTCCGGATAACGTCGATTTAAGCGGCAAGGGACTGATTCAGGTCGTCCAGATCCATTTCGGGGCCTCCTCGGAAATCGCCCGGCTGATCTCTCCGTTTGTTTCCACAAATGCCGTTGTCATTGACGTTCCCAAAAACAATCAGATCGTTCTTGTGGACACACCCGCCAATATCAAACGCCTGCTGGGCCTGATTAATATTTTTGACAGTGAAGACGCGAAAAAGAAAAGTCCGCAGGTCTATGTTTACAATGTGCAAAACAGTAAAGCCAAGGACATCGTCCGGTTGCTTCAGCAGATCTTCACCAGCCGCCACAGTTCCGCAGATGAGGCATTTGTCCAGCGAATGATGGAAGAGCAGACCTCCGACCACGGGCCCGCAATGGAAACGATTATAACCAAGCCCGCCGGCTCCGTGATTATTTCCGAATTGACCAAAATATTCGCCGATGAACTGACCAACACCGTCATCATTCTGGGCACACCGCAGGATTATGAGATTATCTCCCAAACCATCAAAACCATCGATGTCGTGCCGCGTCAGGTTGTCATCGAAGGCATCGTCGCCCAGATCAACCTCACCGATGATCTGAATTTGGGTCTTTCCGCAGCAATCAACACCAATATCAGCACATTGGGGATCAAACTCGGCCTGAACACGGCCAATTTAGCCCCCAGTAAAATTCCCGGACAAGGCTTTACCTTCGTGGGAACCGACAACACGGGCGTGGTTCGGGCCGTCGTCTCCGCTCTTGCGGTTGATTCCAAAGCGAAACTCCTTGCATCCCCCCACATTCTCGTATCGGATAACCGCGAAGCAAGAATCCAGGTGGGTCAATCCGTCCCGCTGGTCACCTCCGAAACCCTGCCCCAGGTGGGCATTGCGCCCCAGCGCACGATTCAGTACAAAGACATCGGCATCATCTTGAAAGTAAAACCCCGCATCAATGACAGCGGTCTTGTGTCGATGGATATTGTGCAGGAAATTTCCACATACGGCACGGTGAAGCTGTACAATGCGGAAGATCAGATCATTCTTCAAAAAACCGAGGCTTCGACCAGTCTGGTCGTGCAGGACGGTCAAACCATTATCATCGGCGGTCTGATCCGCGAAGATAAATCCGATTCAAAATCGGGGCTGCCTTTTTTAAGCAAGATTCCTGTTCTGGGTTACCTGTTCGGAGAAAGCGCCATCAAGAAAAGTCGGTCGGAAATTATCATTCTTCTGACACCCCATGTACTGAAAAACCAGCAAAATACCGCAGACGTCACCTCGCGTTATGTGGAAAAGTTTACAGGAAAGGGCGCCAGTCAGGACATCAAGAAGGAAGACCTGATGATTGACCTCAAACCCTTCGGGCCTGCCAAAATCGATAAAAGCCAAGGGGATAATTAACCAGTCCGCGCCGCTCCTTTATTTATTTACCGCTCCTTTGGAAACCCGCCTTGCATACGGAACAATCTGTCAAATTCCTCCAACGACGGTTGAGACTGGGGTTTTGGCATTTGAGGTTCCAAAACCCTAGGCGGCTCCGAAACGACATCCGGTTCTTCCGGCGGTTTTATCTTTTTTTTCTCCTGAAATAAAAGGGTCAGCTTTTCGCTGTTTTTCGTAAGGATGACCTTGCCCGGATAAATTTCCGTTACGACATATCCGCTCAGAACGTCTCCCTTCTGGACCGCACGCTGCCGCTGGATCCCCGATGAAGTTACTTGCGGATTCATAAGGTCCTCCACATAAGCGATTTGCAGTTCATCGGAGATAAACGTCCCATAGAGGATTATCTTGGGTTTTCGGGACGTCAATATCTGTCTTTTCGTCATTTTTCGATCCGGATGAAAGACATTCCTTTCTATGTCTTCAACATCGATTTCCAGGTTGTGGCTTGGAACCTCGAAACTTCTGCGTACCTGATTTTCAATGTCGTCTTCAGAGACCGGTGGCGGCACAACAATGCCGTTTTGGCCTGTCAGTACGGTCGTGAGATAGACGAGACCGATAACCACGCCAATGGTGAGCAAAACGTTCAAGGGCGTTATGGATTTTTTGATGCGGGCCATCAGGTTCACCTTACAAACCTCCCCATAAGGCCGCTATCCTCAATTGGACTGAAAGTGCCTGAGGATTTTCTTTATCCTTTGCCTGAATATCCATATGTTGAATGACCATATACACGGGATGGGTTTCTATCGCGTAAATAATATCCTGCAGTGATTTTGCATCAGGAAGATCAGCCTCCACCTCGGAAACAATGTGAGTAAAGGGACCCGTTTGCGTCGATTCCACGGGCTTCTGATCAGATATAGCGCCATCTTTCCCAGATACGATTTCTTCGATCAGCGACTCGAGGGATTCTCTCGCCTTCGATGGATCACTACCTTTCAAGATGCCTTCTGCGCTGATCGCTCTGATCGGACGCAGAAATGGCAGCGCGGAAGAGATCTGTTGTTTGTGCGCAATGACGGTCGTGTATTTTTGCAGAATCTTTTCCTTCTGAAAGCGGACCTCTTCCAAATTTTCCTGTTTGGCACGGATATTCAGATAGAGGTGTTCGTATGCAGCCCAGCAAAGAAGCAAGGCCGTCAGGGGCAAAATAAACATAAGCATTTTACTGTTCTTCAACATCGGACCGATCTTTCTCTTCACGGACGGGCGTATTATCAATCTCCATCATCAGACGAACCCCACTCGCCTCTTCATCGGGCTGGCCGCTGTCCCGGGACGATTCCACCCGTCGGACATTTTTTATATAGGGAGATGCCTCAAGAAGGGACACTACATCGGCAGGAGCGCTTTGCACCTGCATTTCAATATTCATGTTGTTTCCAGTCACTGCCATACGGGATATCCAGAAAGCATCAGGCAGTCGATCGGTCAAATCTTTGATCAGAAGGATCATCGGCGGCGCGCTGTTTTTAAATTCATTGACCGATTTGATGGCGTACAGAATTTCGTCGAGCTCATTTTTTTGCGGTTCTATACGTCGATATTCCTCACGGCGGGCATCGATTCGGCTTTCGATCTCACTTATTCTATGCATTTCAACCAGCAGCGGCGAGGTCAGAATGATAAGACCGATGACAAGCAGTAAGACAGACAATAATGCGGAGACAAGATAAGCCTGTCTGGCAACATCCTCTTTCTTTTTGGACAGCAGATTGAAACCTTTATTATGATGCCCTGAGATCATTTCGAACGAACCGGCTGCGGACATGGCATCAACCTTTTTGACGTCACCCGGCAGATCTAACGATATGTCGGATTTATTAAGCACATGAACATGCATGTCCAGATGCTCGGCCAGCGCCGTCACAACCGAAGGCTCGCCGGCCAGAACCATCCGGGGGGGGGACCCCGCGATGGGCCAGTCACGGGCCAGGAGGTTCAATTCGTCCGCCATCGCTGTGATCTTTGATAACGCCCCCGTCTGTGAAATATTTTCTGAGTGCGCAAACAACACCGTGTTGCCGTCGATTCCGGCAAGCTCACAACTATCAGCACCGACATCCGCCAAAATGAATGCGCGCCCGCCATAAAGGTGTTTTAAAAGATGCCCCATGACGGACAGGCTGGTGACCACCCTTTCGACGATCAATCCCTTACTTTTGAGAAGATTCAGATAACTATCCACCAGCCCGGCATTGACCGCAACGATGGCGCAGGTTAAAGAATCTTGAGTCTGGCCTACGACCCTATAACCATAATAGGCATTTTCCGGCTGCAGCGAAGCCAACCGGTCCAGTTCGCAGGCCACCACGTTAGAAAGATTTTCTTTTACGACAGCGGGGAAATCCACCATGCGGTAAACTGTCCACGCCTTGGGGACACACAAAACGATTCCGGCTCCCTCAGCGTTGACTTCGCTGATAAACATTTCCAGTGTGGATGCGAGAATTTCCGGCCGTGGAAGCTGTCCGTCCCTGTAAATGTATTTTCTGCTGATGTTGTTGCCAGGCTTCCACTCATAACCATACTGCCTGTGCGCAATCATGCGGTTTCTTCCCAGAAAACCGGTGGCATAGACCATCGACAAACTGTCCTTGTCCAGCGCAACAAAAATCGTTTTCTGAGGAAAAATAAACTTTGCCAACCGATCATCATTGAACGCCTGCCAAATGGCGCGCATCCCCGTAGAAAAAGTCCGCAACACCCGAAGCAAGACTGGATTGTTCAGTTCGTTGACATTCATGGTGTTATATGCCCCGGGCTTTTATAATACAGATAACTGAATTTGCTGTTACCTTCGACCATAATGGTGGCTTCAACCACATAACCTGTTTTTTCGTTTTGCCTGTACCCGATGGATCGAATCGTGTAAATGCCGGATTCACCGATATCCAAATACGGGATCAGAGCCGGTTGCCTGTTGCCGAGCATATTTTGATATTCCCGAATCTTATCGACAAGAGGCCCCTGTCTGGCTGCGAGAATCCCATCGAAGATATCCTCCGTCATGCCGGGAATTGCCATCAATACGTCTTTGGATGCCACATCCAGCTTGATTTGGGGTGATTTTGAATGAATGGTCAGATCCTGTATAATCCCTTTCCCATGATCTGCGCCATAGAGAAGTTCCGGATCGACGCCCCGGACAAGCAAAAGCTCTTCAAGCGCTTCGAACGGCCGGTTGGCTGCCTGATAAGGCACGTTCAGCGTTTGATAATAGCCGGTTTCCGCTCCGCGAAGTCGTGTATGGTCATCTTCGTCCTTCCAGTCCAGAACGGCGTCAACGATCTCTTCGGCTTTTTCTTTTGTCAGGCCGCCATTTATCAGACGCGTGCTCAGGAAGGCAGCGTTCTGATCGCTAAGTTCGTTAATATTGATTTTTCCGCCGTCATCGGCAATGCTCACCCGATAATAACCTTCGCCTAGCTTCTCCGTGTATGAGGTACCGTCAACCTCGAATACGGCGGTGTTCAGATGATTGTTTCCGGGAAGCTGTGTCTGATTTTTAAAGGCTATCCGGTAAAAGACTTCCGCGATGCCTCTTTCAAGGCCTGCTTCGGCAAAATATTTATTTTCCAGATTTTCTTTGTGTGAAAAGGCGGAATAGACTTCTGTCCGGACAAGTGAAGAAAATGAGAAGGCTGTCACCATCATGATGACCAGCATCCAAAGGGTAATGAGTAAAGCGATGCCCCGATTTGATGATAAAACACTGACTATTCTATCCATAGAATGTTCGTCTATTGCCTCATGCGGCGATCAGCCTGTTTTTTTCAACACCTGCAGTAATTACTTGATAATCCAAAAAGAAGCAAATCAATTTTCTTCAAATCACGTTGAAACAATTATGATTTTTCACACCTGCGGCACCACGTTTTTTTGCACTCATTCCGTTTTCTGCGCCCGAACCGGCAGAATAAATACATAGGTCTCCTCTCCGTAGGTCAGTCTCATCCTGACTATTTGGGGTACCCATTTCACATCATTCCATTCGTCCGTCCATTCACCCACCCCCCGGACATCCCTCTTTGTGCTGAAATATTCGAAAGAGAGCTCATCGAAACCGTCGAACAACGTTGTTTCCGTTTTATCGGACTTCCCGTGTATATTTTCCGAAGCCAGCAACGCCAATTTGCCTTGCTCGTCATCCCGGAGACTGTAGTGCACATGGACATACCCCTGTCGGCCGCTCCAGATGGAATATCCGCTGACAAACTGAAGGGATTTTCTGTCGCCTTGAAAAATCACTTTCCTGTTGATGTCCGTCTGATCGACCGCAGGTATCTGAGACTGTATTTGCGCGGAAACAATATACATGGAAGAGCGCATTCTCTCGAGGCTGTTGACTTTCATTTCACCTGAGGCCACCGTCCGGAAGCTGAGCCTCATGGCCAGCCCCGCAAGGCCTATGACGACAATCAGCAGGGACATGGCGATTAATAATTCCAGCAGCGTAAATCCGCCTTTTCTTCTGCGTGCGGAACGAGTCAGGTTCGACTTGATGATGCCGCTGATTTCTTTCATTCGCTATTTCAGGACCTCCCTTGTGCTTCTTCGACGGGCTTCGCACCTTGTGTCGTTTTCGTAACTGTTTTATAGGATTTGAGCTGGAGTTTTTTTTCATTCTGATTGACCTGCCAGACAACCGTTAAATCCACCTCCATAAGCCTGACTGGAAGGCTCTGAGTTCTTTCAGTCAGTGCCTCGGTCACGGAAATTTCCACACGATATACGTCATATTGATATTCAGTTTTGGTTTGCTCCTGGAGGTTATCTGCGGCAAGCAGTTCGTTCATCCGCGCATCTGCAATGATCAACGCAGGCAGATACTGTCCCGACGTCGTCAGCGTCCGCAGGCTCGACGAATACAGCTGCACCAGCACACTGATGGCAATCCCGAACAGTGTGAGTGCAACCAGAATTTCCAAAAGCGTAAACCCCGACTGCGAAACAATACCGGATGGTTTTGTTTGATGATCCTTTCTGCGCGGAATCATTTGGCCTGTCCGTTTTTGAAAGACTATGAATAACGCATCGGATGTTGTCAAGCCAATATTTTCGAACCGTCTTCGCGCCTGAACAATCGATTGACATTCTTTTACCCTCTACCTATACTAAAACGCAATAAACAGGAAGACGGGTCCTATATGAAGCTTTTTCGTTTCATTTTTGAGCATCGTTTATTGTTGACGATTTTACTGGCAGTGGCCGGTATCGGTCTGATGTCGTTTTACGCTCTTTGCGATACCGCGTGTTCCTATCTGCGCGGAGACATTTTCGGAATCGACCTGAAATACGTGGGCGTCTTATTCATGACGCTGCTCATCGCCTGCTCACTTTTCCATCAGGCGGATCTCCTCCGCATGTTTATTGCGGCAGGCATCGGCGTTGAGATTTTTCTGGTCATATTTCAGGTTCAGGAACAAGTTTTCTGTCCATTTTGCCTGGCTTTCGGCACCATCATTTTTTTGATGTATTTTGTGAATTATGAGCGCGTCGATAACCGGAAAAACTGGTACGAAACAATTATCTATGCCTTCGGCGACGCCAGACTCCCCTTTACCGAAAACGTAAGATTGCCCCTGTTCGCGCTGATGCTGGCAGGTTATATTTTTACTTGTTTTTCTTTTTCCGGCTCCACTATTCCTTCTTATCTGCCCTGAATACTTTCATGATTGCTTTTTATGCTTCCCTGCATTAGGGATGTTTCGCTATCAACGAACAGGAGCCATTAACACTTTCACATGAAACGGAATCGCTATTTTATTAACACAACAGATGATTATCATATTCATCATCTAACGTCGCTGGGATGGGAGCTTACCGTCTGCAACGCCCTGGCCGATGACCGCAGTCCCTGCCGGAAAGCACTTCAGATGAACGCGTCATACGGCGAACACCTGTGCCGCTTCCTGGAAAAACACATCACCCTCTCCGCCATGAAAAGCATACTGGAAGTCGGGGGTGGCTTGGGTTATCTGATGCGTGACTTTCTGATGCGCTATCCGCAAACACAGGCGACCATGCTTGATATTTCCCCCTATCTTCTTCAAGTGCAAAAAAAAACACTGGCCGACTATCCGGTGACCTTTCAGACAATGGATTTTCTGCAGACACGTCCGGAAGATTTAAGACGTTTTGACCTTGTCATCCTCAATGAAAACCTGGGCGACTTTCCTACGCTTGTTTGCAAAACGAACACGGATGGCCGCGGTGCATCTGAGTATGCGCCGGTCTCGCTTGTGAACCGCCTCGATCACTACCTTGACCGTTATGGTTTTTCGTTTGCTCCCTCAGAAAATATCAACATCGGCGCGCTTGACATCGTCGATAAGCTTACACAGTCCAACGTACCCTGTATCTATCTCAGTGAGCACAGCTGCGAGGCGTCGCCACAAGCGGATCTGGCCTCTGCGCTGAAAATATGTCCATCCGGTAATCCCGAGCGGATTGCCTTAAAGGGCCATGCGGAATACACTATTAAATTTTCCTA
>JAWOJC010000228.1:0-7999 GCA_046484315.1 Smithellaceae bacterium
GCGATGTCTGGGGACCGGACCCTGCCTGCTATCTGACCGATGAAGAAATTTCCAAAAGGGAGGACTAGATCATGCAATTTCCTGAATACCGGGGACGCAGGTTAAGGAAAAATGAACATTTCCGAAGACTGGTTCGCGAAACCGTGCTGAGTGTAGATGACCTCGTCTATCCGCTGTTTGCGGTTACCGGCAAAAGCGTGAAAAAACCGATTAGCGCGATGCCGGGCCAGTTTCAGTTGTCGGTGGATTATCTGGTCAAAGAAGCGCGCGAGGCTTTTGCGTTGGGCATACCGGCAGTCCTGCTTTTCGGCATTCCAGCCCGGAAAGACGAGCAGGGCACAGGCGCGTTTGCCAAAGACGGCATCGTGCAGCAGGCGGTGAAACGCATCAAAGACGACGTGCCCGACCTGCTGGTGATTACCGATGTCTGCCTGTGTGAATACACCAGCCACGGCCATTGCGGTATTCTTGAAAAAGGGCAGGTGCAAAATGATCTGACGCTGGAAGTGCTGGCGGAAACAGCCCTGTCGCACGCAAAGGCCGGCGCGGACATGGTGGCGCCTTCGGCCATGATGGACGGCCAGATCGCAGTCCTGCGCGAAGCGCTGGATGAAAACACGTTTGAAGACATTCCGATCATGGCGTATGCCGCGAAATACGCATCCGCGTTTTACGGGCCGTTTCGCGAGGCGGCCGAAAGCGCGCCGCAATTCGGCGACAGAAAATCCTACCAGATGGATCCGGCCAACGCCGATGAAGCAATGCGCGAAATCACGCTGGATGTTTCTGAAGGCGCGGATATCATCATGGTGAAACCGGCGCTGGCGTATCTGGATATTCTCTGCCGCGCCAAACAGGAATTTGATCTGCCGCTGGCCGCCTATAATGTGAGCGGAGAATATTCCATGATCAAAGCCGCCGCCCAACTGGGTTGGCTCGATGAAGAAAAAGCCATGCTCGAATCCGTCACCGCCATCAAAAGAGCCGGTGCGGATATTATCCTGACCTACTGGGCGAAGGATCTGGCGAAGGTGCTCCGGGACGTGAGGAGCAAAGCGTAAAGAGTAAGGCGTGAGGGTGAAAAGGTTTGAAATAAAACAACGGCAATTTAACTCAGCAAATGCGATCAATGGGTATCTTCTCAAGGGTATAAAGTATTACGTTTCTGGAATAATGAATTATTAGAAAACACGGAAAGGGTTTTGGAGTTGATTATGGCGCATTTATCAGACACCCCCACACCCCGCCCCTCCCACGAGGGGAGGGGAGATAAAAAAGATGAAGATGGGAATCTTCTGAGTCCTTCTCGCGGGGGGAAGAAGAATCAGGTGCGCATGATCGCGTGGGAAGTGACGCGCAGTTGCAATTTGAGCTGCGTCCACTGCCGGGCTGCGTCCCATCTGGGGCCTTATCCGGGTGAGCTGTCCACGGAAGAATGTCTGCGACTCATTGACGATATCGCTTCTGTGTCGCAGCCCGTGATCATTCTCACCGGCGGCGAGCCGCTTTTGCGCCCCGATATTTTCGAAATCGCCGCTTACGGCACGCAAAAAGGGTTGCGTATGGTCATGGCGACCAACGGCACGCTGGTGGATGAAGATGTTGCGCGCAGGATGATTGCAAGCGGTATCCAGCGGGTCAGCATCAGCATCGATGGTTCTGATGCGCAAAGTCATGATGCGTTTCGACAGGAACAAGGCGCCTTTGCGGGCGCGATGCGCGGAATAGCTGCCATGAAAAGCGCGGGCCTTGAATTTCAGATCAATACGACGATTACCACGGCCAATCTGCACCAGATCAAGGATATTCACGATCTGGCCCTTAGAATCGGCGCGGCGGCGCATCACATTTTTTTGCTGGTGCCCACCGGACGCGGCAAGGATTTGGCTCTGCAGGCCATCACCGCCGCCGACTACGAAGAAACGTTATTGTGGTTTCATCGGGAAAGCCTGACTTGTGAAATCCAGCTCAAGGCCACCTGCGCGCCGCACTACTTCCGTATTATGCATCAAAACAAGCCCAAAGGTGTAAAGCCCGTGAAAAAGGCGGGAAGTCATTTTCATGAATCCACACGCGGCTGCCTGGGCGGGATCTCGTTTTGCTTCATTTCCCATGTGGGCCAGGTGCAGCCCTGCGGTTATCTGGAACTGGACTGCGGCAATGTACAAAAGCAAAGCTTCGGCGATATCTGGGAAACATCCGGCGTGTTTTGCAATTTGCGTGATGACAGCAAATACGAAGGCAAGTGCGGGCGCTGTGAATTTCTCAAGGTCTGCGGCGGATGCCGCGCGCGTGCGTACGAAGCGACGGGGAATTACATGGCCGAGGAGCCTTTGTGTCTGTATCAGCCGGGGGAACATGGACGACATCGATAAACAAATACTCAACATACTTCAGAAGGAATTTCCGCTTGATGAGCGGCCTTATCGGACGGTGGCCGGGCGTTGCGGCATCAGCGAGAACGACGTGCTGGCCCGCATTGCCCGGATGAAAGATGAAGGCATTATCCGCCGGATTGGCGCGGTGTTTGACGGGTCGAAGCTCGGACGTGTCAGCACGCTTTGCGCGGCGCGCGTGCCGGAGGATAAGATCGATGCTTTTGTCGGGGTCGTCAACGCCAACAAGGGGGTGACCCATAACTATCGGCGCGATCATGAATACAACATCTGGTTCACCGTCAGCGCGCCCACCGCCTTCGCGTTGGAATCGTTTCTGGCGGAGGTCCGGGATAAAACAGGCGTGAAGGATATTCTGGATATGCGCGCCGTCCGGACATTTAAAATTAACGCGTCTTTCGACCTGTAAGTTTGATTGACCAAACGTTGGAACCATGCGACAAGAGCGTGAGAAATCATTCAATTTTTCCGAAACGCCATGAAGGAGGGAAAAATGGACCCAAAAGACATCAACTTTGCAGCCATGCCGCAGACAGCGATAAAGGTCGTTACAAAACCGGCTGAATTTTTCCGGGGCATGCCCAAAACCGGCGGATTCCTCGAACCGCTTATCTTCGCGGTCATCATGGGGGTTGTCGCCGGTGTGATTCAAGTCGTGTGGGGATATGTGGCAGGCGGGTACGGACATCCCATGACGGGGGGCTTAAGAGCCATTATCGCCGTGCCGATTGCCGTGGCGATTTTCAGTTTTCTTGTCGCGGCTATCCTTTACGTCATCTGGAAAATGATGGGATCACAGGAAAATTATGAAACCGCTTTTCGTTGTTGCGCCTATCTTGCCGCATTAATGCCCGTCACCTCAATTCTCGGCTTTATTCCCTATGTCGGCGTTATTTTAAACATGGGCATCTTCGCGTTTTATCTTGTAACGGTCAGCATCCATGTCCATCACCTACCGTCACAAAAAGCGTGGCTGGTTTTCGGGATCATTGCCTTGATCCTTGCACTTCTCCTTGTATCCGCGGAGCGTCAAGGCAGGCGAATGATGTCAAAGGGCCAGCCCTGGCAGACGATGGGAGAAGATATGGACGAATTGCGAAGATCGACGCGCGGCGCGGAAAAATCCGCGGATGATGCTCGCAGGCAGGCTGAGAAAATGGCGCGGGAATATGATCAGCAGCGTCGCCTTCAGGAACAAGACCGTGATTAGGTCGCAGGACTGAATGCTGTTTCAGTACAGGCGCGTCCCTCAGGTTGCCTAATCCACCTGACGGACGCGCTTCTCTATTGATGATAAACACGAGAAAACAGGATGACTGAGAAAAACAAAAAACCCCATCTGGCCGTTGTGGACGGCAGCAATTATCTTTACCGCGCCTATTACGGGATTCCGGCTTTGACCAATTCCAAAGGTTTTCCGACCAATGCCGTCTATGGTTTCACCACGATGCTGATGAAGCTTTTGCGCGATTTAAATCCGGACTACGTCGTGGTGACCTTCGATCTCAAGGGTCCGACCACACGGCACGGAGAATTCGAAGACTATAAAGCCACCCGTAAACCCATGCCCGATGATCTGATTCCGCAGGTTCCTTTCATCAAAGAGGTGATTCGCGGGTTTTCGATTTATATTCTGGAGAAGCAGGGGATTGAGGCGGACGATTTGATCGGAACGCTTTCTGTGCAAGCCACGCAGAAGGGCTGGCGAACAACCATTATTTCGGGCGACAAGGATCTGATGCAACTCGTTGATGACCAGGTTATTATGGTTGACACGATGAAAGACAAAACCTACGACGCCAACGCGGTAAAAGAAAAGTTCGGCGTGATGCCCGACAGGGTGGTCGAGATTCTGGGACTGATGGGCGATACGTCCGATAACATTCCCGGGGTGCCGGGCATCGGCCCGAAAACAGCGCTGCGCCTCATCGACGAATACGGATCGGTAGAAGCGGTCATTGAAAATGCGGAAAAACTGCACAATGTAAAACTGCGCGAAAGTTTCCGTTTGTATGCTGAACAGGCCAGACTCAGCCGCCAGCTTGCACTGATCCGCAATGATATTGCGCTTGATTTTAATCTGGAAGACGCCGCACGCAAAGAACCGGATAAGGAAGTTTTGACCCGCCTGTTTAGCGAATTTGAATTTTCGTCGCTTCTGCAGCAGATCAAAACCAACGCCGTCCGGCCCCTCAAAGACTGCCGCGTGGTGGCCGACCAAACGTCACTTGCCGAACTGGTGGTAAAACTCCAGGAGGGTTCAGCCATTGCCTGTGAAATGGTCTGGGAGAAAAATCCGCCGCCGCAATTAATCGGCATTTGTTTTTATACCGGTTCGGAATCTTTCTATCTGCCGCTGGGCCATACCAACGCCAGAGAACAGTTGACGGCCCAAGAGGCTCTGGCCGCTGTGGCGCCGGTCTTTGGTGGCGCGGGTCTCCCGAAAATTATGTATGATTTGAAAACAGCTCTGGCGGCGCTTGAAAATCTGGATGTGCGCCGGGGTGAAGATATGCAACTGGCCGCCTATCTGATCAATCCGGCAAGACACGGCTATGAACTCGACGAAATCGTCTGGGAGTATCTCCATGAGCGAATTTGCACGCCGAACGACGTGGCGGGCGGCAAGGGAAAAACGTATCCTCTGGCTCTGGTGCCTGTCGACAAGATGGCCGCCTACGCGGGGCAGCGGGCCGAAGCAATTCTGAATCTTATGCCTGCCTTGCACGGGCGGCTGGAAGAGGCGGGCGCCTCTTCGCTCTACCGGGATGTGGAAATGCCGCTTTTGTACACACTGGCCGCGATGGAGAAAAAAGGCGTCCTGGTGGACACGGAACTTTTGAAACAGATGTCGGAGACGCTGGGGCAGTCGCTGTCTGTTTCTGAGGAAAAGATTCATCGCCTCGCCGGAGAAAAATTCAACATCAACTCACCCAAGCAGTTGCAGGCCGTTCTTTTTGAAAAGCTCAAGCTGCCCAGGGGGAAAAAAACGAAGGAAGGCTATTCCACGGATGTGGATGTGCTCACCGATCTGGCCCGCGGCCACGAACTGCCCGCCGAGATTCTGGCCTACCGGTCCCTGGCCAAACTCAAATCCACGTATGTGGACGCGTTGCCCGCGCTGATCCATCCGCAAACCGGAAGGATTCATACCTCCTACAACCAGACCGTGGCGGCCACAGGCAGGCTCTCCAGCAGCAACCCCAATTTGCAGAATATTCCGATCCGTACCCCGGAGGGCAAAAGAATCCGCCAGGCCTTTATCGCGGCCCCTGGATCTGTTTTGATTTCTGCCGACTATTCGCAAATCGAACTTCGTGTGCTGGCGCATCTGTCCCAGGACGAAGCGCTCATTGAAGCGTTTGCCGCAGATGAAGATATTCACAGCCGCACCGCGTCCGATATTTTCGGTGTGTTTCCGCAGATGGTCAGCGCCGATATGCGCAGGCAGGCGAAAGTCATTAACTTCGGCGTGCTCTACGGCATGAGCGCGTTTGGCCTGGCCAGGGAGCTGGGTGTTGCTCAGAAAACCGCGCAGGCCTACATTGAGGGTTATTTTGCCCGCTATAAAAAAGTGCGCGAATATCTGGATGGTATTCTGGACGGCGCCAGGCGAGACGGATTTGTCTGCACGCTTTTGAATCGTCGCCGCTACCTGCCGGAGCTTAAAAGCAACATTTCCTCGGTGCGCCAGTTTGCCGAGCGCATGGCGATCAACGCGCCGATCCAGGGCAGCGCCGCGGACCTGATTAAAGTGGCCATGGTCAATATTGACCGGCTGCTCACAGAAAAAAAACTAGCTTCCCGCCTGATCATGCAGGTGCATGACGAACTTGTCGTCGAAACGCCGCTTGGCGAAAAGGACGACGTGATGCAGCTTGTCCAAACAGAAATGGAAGAAGTGATTCAGCTCAAGGTGCCGCTGAAGGTGGAGATTGCGGCGGGGCTTAACTGGGATGAAGCCCATTAAAGAAGGTTGAAGGCGCAAGGCCAAAAGCGGTGGGCTCTGTTTGACAGGCGAATTCTGGACCCTTCATGAAAGCGTAGAGCGTTCTTGCCGGCGCTTAACATCCATTTGGCGCCTTACGGTGTGGCGGCTTTTTTTCCCAGTTCAAACGCCTGCTGGATGGCGGTTTCGTTGTTGGTGATTTCCCCTTTTTCGGAAGCGGAGGCCATCACCGCGCCCAGCCAGGTCATTTTGGTCATGTCCGCCGTGGTTTTAAAGCTGTGCACAATCGGATCCGCCGTATGCGTGTTGGAATCTCCGCAGACGGTGATAAGCCCGATCCGTTTGGCGCGCATTTTGGGATAGTAGACTTTTTGCCATTTCCATTCCTCATCAAAAAATACGCACCACCGGTCCAGGTAGGCTTTCATCTGGGCCGTCATCGTCCAGAAGTAAACGGGGGTGCTGTGGATGATGGCGTAGGCATCGAGTATTTTTTTCTGAACTTCGGCCATATCGTCCTTGATGGCGCAAACGCCCATTTTGTTGCACTTCCTGCAGTCTTTACAGCCGGCAATGTGCTTGCGGTCGAGGATGATTTTCTCGACATCCGCACCGGCTTCTTTGGCCCCCGCCAGAGCCTGACTCAAAAGAATATCGCTGTTGCCTCCGATTCGCGGACTTCCCAAAATGCCAAGTACCTTCATGCTGCTCCCTCCGGTTGGTGTGACGGTCACCCGTGCGGCCGCTGATTTCGTTCCTTAAGTATCTTTTTTAGGCTGATTTGTAAATCATAAAGAAGCGGTTGTATGATTCCGGCTGTTCGGGAGAGGGCAGGTGGGGTGCTGTCCACTTTAAAAAAATACTTAAAGACCTCATGAATTGAATATGTTAAAAGAACATAGAAAGAAACCCGCTCGCCGTTTCCGGCATTGATCCAGGTGTTGCTGTTCTAAAACGTTTCAAGGCAGGCGATACGCAGGAGGATTCGATGAAAAATTCATGGATGGTTGGCATCTCTTTCCTGATGACCCTGCTGCTTATTTTCGCATTTGCGAAATCCGCGCAGGCGCTCAGCTGTGAAAAATTCGAGTATCCAAAGTGTGATGGGCCGGATCTTCAATATGCGGGCGGTTTTAACCCGCAAACCGGTTTCGGCGGTTTCGGCGGCGGCGCCTGCCGGGCCGATCGGACACCGGTCATTTTTATCCACGGCAACGGGGATCGGGCGACGAACTGGGATTCGCAGGTGACAGGTTCGGTCGGGGATTACCAAGTGCCTAAGCGTTCCGTCTATCAAGAATTCAAAGCACGCGGTTATAATGATTGTGAACTGTTCGGGGTAACCTATCTGTCTTCGGGGGAACAGGCATCCCCGCAAACCAATTATCATGAGCCCCAGAAGTACGATATCCTGATCCGTTTTATTGAGTCGGTCAAATCTTACACGGGAAAAAAACAGGTGGATATCGTGGCCCATTCTCTGGGCGCCTCCATGGCGCTTGCCGCCCTGACCTATCAGGATCATCAGTCGGGATCAGGCGGATGGGGCAGTGTGCGTCGGTTTGTCAATATTGCGGGGGGGATCCGGGGGCTGCCTCCCTGCCTGGACGCTGGATTCGTCAACCCCTTTGTCTCAACCTGCGGTTCGCAAAAC
>JAWOJC010000044.1:0-3226 GCA_046484315.1 Smithellaceae bacterium
GGCCTCATTGAAACTGTCATTGTATTGTTTGCGCTGAAAATAGTAGCTGCGAAGATTGACATCGAGGGTCATGTCCCGGAAAAAAGGATCCATGTCCTTCATCTTTTCCCGAAGTTCAGGGAAAAGTGCCGGTTTTTCGAGCCGCTCAAGAAAAGCGCGTTCCATGAAGGACGTTCTTTCCGTGACGGAGATTTTACTGGGCTCCTCGTGGGAGGCCGCTTCATTCGTCGAAGCAGATACCTCACCCCATCCCAAAAGTGCGATGAAACCTATCAGCACAGCGGGAATCATCAGCTTTGCCCATACCCGGCGCCTTGACCGGACCGTGTATGCCCCGTGTCGCGCGGGGGTGTGTTGAATGACCATAGTTGAGAACCTCCGTTTCTGTCTTGTCAGTGAAATATCCATGTAAAACCTTATAAGAAAACATCCCCTTTTTCGCAAGGTCAAAAGCAGCGGGGACAAGATTTTGCGGACGGAATCCATTCAGGGTTACTGCCTGAATCCTGCACGCAATGAGAAATAATAGGGTCTTAAAACATCAGTTATCTCGCAGCAGATTAAAGAACTTGCTCACCTAGTGTAATGAATCCCCGGATGATCGGCAATAGCCTTCAGTGTATAGGCGTGTCGGACATGCGCCCGATGGACTTGCATATTCCTTTCCGCTTTGGATTGGGTGAAAAAGGGCAAGAATTCCGTCTAGGAACTGAAGTAAAGGGCCGGTCATTGCCCGCGCACACGAGGAGGTTATCTATCGGTAAGGCAGGCGGCGCGCCCAAAGACAATGCAGGTGATCTGGACAAGGCCCTCGAACTGATTCGCCAATCTCAGTGATACTGGGATTATATTGTCGCCGAAAATTCGATGGGATTTCATCATCCAGGCCAGGCGTTAAACACATTGAGCCAGTCGATCAATCTGGTTCATCATGCGATTGCGGTGGCCAACCGCACCGTAGGAACCCATGGTTGAAGCTGTCATTTTTAAAAACGGGCGGCATGCCTTGGTCGTGCCGCCCGTTTTCCAGATTTTGTTGTTCCCCGTTCCCCTTTGGGCTTGAAGGTCGACTGCCTTTTCAGGCAGCCTTGAGGTTGTTTAACGAGTCGTCTCTTAATACCCTGTCGATGTCCAGTAGGATTTTCACACCCGTGCCGGTTTTAGCCATGCCCAGGATGTAAGCCGTATCGATCCGGCTACCGAAATTCGGTGTGTCCTCAATTTCCACAGATCTGATATTTAGGACCTCTGAGACGGAATCCACGACAACCCCCATGGCAAGCTTAGACGATTCCGACACAATTTCGACGACAATAATACAAGTACGTTCCGTCGCTTGGACATTCGACATTCCGAATTTTACCCGCAAATCCAAAACAGGAATCACCTTGCCACGCAGGTTGATTACCCCCTTGATATGCTGCGGCGTTTTGGGCACAGGAGTGATCGGCATCAGACCAATGATTTCTTTCACCTTTAAAATTCCGATACCGTATTCCTCTCCGGCGAGAGAAAAAGTCAGATATTTGCCTTCGCGGCCGGCGCTCCTGTTTAAATGATCACTTTCCATACTTTGGATGGTTGATTGCATTTGTCCCTCCTGTGAAAAAAAATATGGGGGGGGCGGACGGCCCGCATCCTCCATGCATGTCATTAAAAATCCTTGAACTCGTCTTTGTCAAACGGAATCACTTGCTCCGCCCGACGTGGTTTTTTCGCCGCCGGGGGGGCTGGTGGCGGAGCGATCATTTTTCGTGCAGTCGGTTTTGCGGCGATCTTCTGTGTGGCCTGTTTCGGCTTTCTGTCTATCGGCTTGCCGGATTCGAGGACGGTTGTGCCGACCCCATCGATAATGATGACCAACTGTTCGACGTTTCGTTTCATCTGCAGGGCTTGCGCGTTCATTTCTTCGGAAGCGCTGGCGGATTCTTCGGCGTTTGCCGCTGTTTGCTGGACGACTTTGTCCATTTCCGCAACGGCCTTGCTGATCTGTCCGATGCCCTGAGCCTGTTCACTGGAGGCAGCGGCGATTTCGTCGATCAACTGGCCGATCTTACCGGAGATTTCCATGTTGTCTTTAAAAGCATCCTGGGTCTGCTGAGTCAGGTCACGGCTGTTTTTAACGGTCACAATCGTGTTTTCGATCAGGCTGGAGGTGTTTTTAGCCGCCTCGGCCGCCCGCATTGCGAGATTGCGGACTTCATCGGCCACCACGGCGAATCCAGCGCCTGCTTCTCCCGCGCGGGCCGCTTCGACTGCGGCGTTGAGCGCCAACAGGTTGGTTTGGAAGGCGATTTCATCGATGGTTTTGATAATCTTGCCCGTTTCTTCACTGGATTTCGTTACATCTTGAATCGCCGCCACCATATGCTGCATTTGGCCATCCACTTTGTCGACAATCTGTTTTGCTTCAGCGGTCAGCGCTTTGGCCTGCGCTGCGTTATCGGCGTTTTGCTTGGTCATCGAAGACATCTCTTCTAGTGAAGAGGAAGTTTCCTCCAGAGCCGAGGCTTGTTCAGAGGCGCCTTCCGCCAGACTCTGGCTGGCTTGTGCCACTTCGGAGGAAGCGGCGGCCACCTGTTCGGAAGCGTCATTCAGATCGTTGGCGACCTGGCCGATCGGCAGGGAGATGCTTCGGGAGAAGAAAAAGACAATCACGCCCATCGCGACGAGGAAGAAAATGGCAATTGCGACGATGAAAAACATGAGACTGTAGACGGGAGCCATGAATTCACTGAAGTCCTGCGTGACGCAGACACTCCAGCCGGAAACCGGAACGGGTGCGTAACCGGCGAGTTTTCTGACTCCTTTGTATGTATAAGCCCGGCAGTCGTCGCGGGCCCTGGGGCAGCGCGGGGCGAAGGCGCAACCTGGCGGCGGGGCGAGCGGGTCGGGAAGCTCGGCATCACCCGATTCCGCCTGGATCGGTGGGCCGCCGGGAATCGGCGCGCTGCCGAGCAGCAACCGGGTGTAGGGGTGCGCGGGGGAATGGAACAGCCGACGCGCCGGTGCCTGTTCGATGACACGCCCGAAGTACATGACCGCGATGTGATCGCTGATGGTCTCGACCACCGACAGGTCATGGCTGATGAACAGATAGGTCAGGTCGAACTCATCCTTGAGGCGCCGCAACAGCTTCAGCACCTGGGCCTGAATGGAGACATCCAGCGCCGAGACCGGTTCGTCGAGTACCAGTACCTCGGGCTCAGCGGCCAGCGCGCGGGCG